>JAYVCN010000121.1:0-2711 GCA_043749875.1 Candidatus Eiseniibacteriota bacterium
CCCGGGGCTCGTGACCCCACCGGCGATGCAGGAGATGAACTATGGCTGTGGCACCACGGTGCATCTTCAAGATCTGTCTCCGTCTCTCGACGTGCTCTATCTCGGCGTCGGAAGTGGGCTCGAAGCGCTGCAGTTCGCCTACTTCACCCGTCGGCCGAAGTCCGTCGTCGCCGTGGATCGCGTGCCCGAGATGCTCGAGGTGGCCCGCCGGAACTTCGCCGATGCCGAGCGCGCCAATCTATGGTTCCGTTCCGAGTTCGTGGAGCTTCTCGAGGGCGACGCACTGCGTTTGCCGGTGCCCGATGCACGCGTGGATCTTGCAGCGCAGAACTGCCTCTTCAACATCTTCACGCCCGAGCATCTCGACGTGGCGCTCGCCGAGGTCGCGCGCGTGCTCAAGCCTGGTGGCCGGCTGGTGCTGTCGGACCCGATCTGCGAGCAGCCCATGCCGCAGCGGCTCAAGGACGACGAGCGACTTCGTGCGGAGTGCCTCTCGGGTGCGCTGCCGCTCAACGCGTACCTGGAGCACATCGTGCGAGCCGGATTCGGCACCATCGAAATCCGTTCGCGCCGGCCGTACCGCGTGCTGGACCGTCGTCGCTTTGGCGTCGAGGCGGACCTGCTGTTGGAAAGCGTCGAGATCGTGGCGGTCAAGATCCCTGTGCCCGCCGATGGCCCCTGCGTGTTCGCGGGGGAGACGGTGATCTACGTGGGCGAGGATGAAGCATTCGACGACGGCCGCGGGCACCTTGTTGAGCGCGACGTGCCACTTGCTGTCTGCCGGAAGACGGCGGGCGTCATGAAACGGCTGGGCCACGCGGACCTCATCGTGACCGATCCCACTTGGCACTACGCTGGCGGCGGATGCTGCTGATGGCGACGCTCCGCTGCTCGTGACGCTCCTGTCCCTGCTGGCTGCCGCACTCACGCTGGGCTGGAACTTGCTCGGCGGGCCTCACGGTCCGTGGCGTGAGGTCTGCTACAAGGGGCACACGGTCTACACGGTGGAGCGCGATTCCGTGGATGTGTGGCTTCATGCCGAAGCGCACGGGACGAACTCTGTCCTGTTCCATTCCGTTCCCGACGATGTGGACGTCACGGAACTGTCGTGGCGCTGGCGTGTGCTTCGACACCCCGCCGGCGCGGACCCGTCCAAGCGAAAGCTTGACGATCGCGCGGCCGCTGTGTTCGTGCTCGTTCACCGCAGCCTGCTGCCCTGGCGCACGCGCGCACTGATCTACCAATGGGCGCCGGCAGGTGAGCAGGGACAGTGGGCCAGCAGTCCGTATGCTCCGGAGATACGTGTGCTCACGCTCGAGCTCGCACCCGCCGGCCTCGGCTGGCGGGCCGAGAAGCGCGATCTCCGCGCCGACCTGCTCGCGGAATTCGGTGCCATCCCCGAGAAGATTGAAGCCATCGGTGTGCTCTGCGACGCGGACAACACGGCTGGAGTCGCGTCGGCGGAGTTTGGTGCGCTCTCGTGCACGACTCTGGAATCCCGGCGGCGGAGACCTTGAGCCGACGGAGCGACCGCTCGGGGTTGCTCCGTGGGGCAGAGGCCTACGAGCTCACCACGTAGCCCGCCACGATTACCGTGATGTTGTCCGGGCCGCCGCGCGAGAGCGCGAGCTCGACCAGCGCGCGGCAGGCGTCCGCGCTCGAGGCGTGCGCCTTGAGTGTGGCAGCGATGTCGTCCTCGCTCGCCACCTTGGTGAGGCCGTCCGAGCACAGCAGCAGTCGGTCGCCGTCCTCGATATCACGATGGTGCGTGTCGCTCTCGAGCGTATCGGTCGGTGCGCCCAGCGCGCGCGTGAGCACGTGGCTCAACGGGTGCTGCGCCACCTCGGACTGGCCGAGCCTGCCGCTGTCGGCGTACTCCTGTGCCAGCGTGTGGTCGTGCGTGATGCGGAACAGCCGTCCCGCGCGCAGCGCGTACGCGCGCGAGTCGCCGACGTGCATGATGAACAGATCGCCGCCGACCGTGTACGCACTGGTGAACGTCGTGCCCATGCCCTCGTAGCGTGAATCTTCAAGCTGGCGTTCGCGGATCACCGCGTGCATGTGCTGCAGGTAGGCGCGCGAGCGTTCGATCAGCTCGCGGATCTCGGTCTCGCGCGTGGCCGGGTCGTCGAGCTTCAAGGCCCATTTGGGCGAGCGCAGGATCTGGGCCACCAGCGACAGCAGTGCGGAGCGGCTGGCGACTTCGCCGCCGGCGGCTCCGCCCACGCCGTCGCCGATGATCATCAGGTGACTCGAGTCGTCGTAGCGCGCGGGCAGGTCGGCTTCCGGCAGGTTGCTCGAGATGCGTTCCATGAACCGGCCCAGCCGGCAGACGACGTACGCGTCCTCGTTATTCTCTCTCGCACCCTGATGCGTGAGTGCGGCGATGTCGGCGTGAACAAGGTGCGTCGGGATGCCCATCTCGACGAACGGTGCCGGGGGCACGGGCGGAATCTCGTTCTTGTCGTTCACGCAGGACACCTCCGGGCTCGAGACGGAGCGGAGACGGACGAAAGGAATGGTACCCGTTGCGGTCCCGGATACCGCCGTACCCCTGCCAACTGATCTTGAGGATCCGCACCGTACGCGCGCTCAGATCCCCATGTCCGAGAGCGTCTTGCTGACGGCTGCCAGCGTTCCTGTGATGTCAGGGTGCGTGACTTCGAAGCGGGTGACCGCCTCCTGCAGCCGGACGAGAATGGAACCCTGCC
>JAYVCN010000122.1:0-2793 GCA_043749875.1 Candidatus Eiseniibacteriota bacterium
CGAGCAGCAGCATGGCGCTCGCGGACACCGCGGCCTGCTGCAGCGATGGGGTCCACACCTCGTTCATGAGGCCGCTCCCCCGTTCGCGCCATCCGTGTACTCCGGCACCAGCACGCGCAGCGCGGCGCGGATGCTGGCAGCGTCGCCGCTCACTGCGACGCGCTCGAGCTCGGCGACCTCGGAGCGGAGCGACAACTCGTCCTCGGGCGCCAGGTCCCAGAGCAGGATACGCTCCCGGCGCGTCATGCGCGCCTGCTCGGCCTGCGAGTGCAGCTCCTCGTGCAGTTTCTCGCCCGGACGCAGCCCCGTGAACACGATGTCGACGTCTTCACCTTCGCGCAGGCCCGCGAGCCGGATGAGCTGCCGCGCCAGGTCCAGCACGCGCACCGGCTCGCCCATGTCGAGCAGGAACACCTCGCCGCCGCGTCCCATCGCGGCCGCCTGCAGCACCAGCCGCACCGCCTCGGGGATGGTCATGAAGTAGCGCGTCGCCTCGGCGTGCGTCACCGTGAGCGGCCCGCCGCGTTCGAGCTGGCGCTGGAACAACGGCACCACGGAGCCGTCGCTGCCGAGCACATTGCCGAAGCGCACGGCGCAGAAGTGACCCTGGCCGCGGCGTGAGGCCGCCTGCACCAGGCGTTCGCACACGCGCTTGGAGGCCCCCATCACGCTGCTCGGGTTGACCGCCTTGTCGGTGGAGATGAGCACGAAGTGCGACACGCCGTGCCGGATCGCCGCGTCCACCAGCAGCCGCGTGCCGACCACGTTGTTCAGCACCGCCTCGCGCGGTGCGTCCTCGAGCAGCGGCACGTGCTTGTGCGCCGCGGCGTGCAGCACGATCTCGGGGCGAGCGCGCGCGAGCAGCGCCTCGATGCCCGCCGCATCGCAGACATCGCCCACCACCGCCTGCAACGCGAGTGCCGGGGCGAGTGCCACCAGTTCCCGCTGGATGAAGTAGAGACCGTTCTCGGCGTGGTCCAGCAGCACCAGCTCCGCCGGCGCGAAGCGCGCCACCTGCCGCGCCAGCTCCGCGCCGATCGAACCGCCCGCCCCGGTCACGAGCACGCGGCGGCCGCGCAGGAATGCCCCCACGTCCTCGTCGGCACCCGCAACGGGTGCGCGCCCGAGCAAGTCTTCCAAGCGCACGTCGCGCACGCGGGCCAGCGTGGAGCGTCCTCCCGGCGCGAGCTCCGACATGGCGGGCACGGTCTTCAAGCGCACGCCTGCCGCCGCACACGCCGCGGCCAGCTCGCGCACGAAGCGCCCGGGCAACTCCGGATTCGCCACCACCGCCACCTCGGGACGCCGCTCGGCGAGCACGCGCGCGATGTCGGCGAGCGTGCCGAACACCTTGAGCCCCTCGACCAGGTGTCCGGTGAGCCGCGGGTCGGCATCCACGAAGCCGACCGGCTGGAGCGATTCCTCTCCTGATCGTCTGCGCTGCATCTCCTGCACCAGGCTCACGCCCGCGTGGTCGGCGCCGATGACCAGCGTCGGCACCGGCCGAGCGCCGCTGCCGCCCAGCACGCGCTCGCGCCACAGCCGCCAGGCCAGGCGGACGCCGCCCAGCAGCACCAGTTCCCAGGCCCAGACCATGACCGCGATGCCGCGCGGGAACGGTGCGCGCACGCTCACCGCCACCAGCGTGGCCCACGCCAGCCCCGACAGCGTCACGCCGCGCACGACCTGGAACACGGTCGCGGTCCCGGCATAGCGCCAGAGGCCGTGGTAGAGCCCCATGGCCCAGAACCCGAGCAGCGACAGCAGCGTGAACCCGGGTGCGACGCGCGCCCACCCCGCCAGCGCCTCGTGCGGCACGCGGCCGTCGTAGCGCAGCAGCAGCGACAGGCCGGCCGCGACGTGGATCAGACCGACGTAACCCGCGGTCAACACCAGTGTCCGCGGGGCCTTGCGGAGGTTCATGGGGCCTCCGCGGTGGCGACCGCGGGTCCCGGCGGCCAGGAAGTTGGTGGCGCTACGGGGATTCGAACCCCGGTTAGATGGCTGAGAACCATCCGTCCTAGACCCCTAGACGATAGCGCCACAGCGAGAAGACTGGCTGCCCGGCAAGGATTCGAACCTCGACTAACAGGGCCAGAACCTGTCGTGCTGCCGTTACACTACCGGGCAGTCGAGGCCGGGCAATCTAGACGCTCGCAGAGCGTTCCGCAAGTTCCACCGGGGCCTCGCTGCGGCGCGGAAAAGTGCCTCAGGCCCCCGCTGCCAGCGGCGATTCCGCGCGCCCGCGCTCAGCGGCCGCGGCAAGCCGCGCCTGCACCCGCTCGCGACCGAGCAGCCACATGACCTCGAAGATCCCGGGCGCGGCCTTCCGCCCGGTGAGCGCCACGCGCGCGGGCGCGATGATCTCCCCCGGCTTCACCCCCAGCTCCGCGGCGAGCGAGCGCGTGGCAGCTTCGAGGGACGCGAGCGACCAGTCTTTTTCGGCCGCCACCCTTTCGGCGAGCATCAGGAGCCGCGCGTCCGCGCCGGGCTTCGCCAGCAGTTCGAGCCACGCCTCGCTCTCCATCACCGGCGATTCCACGAGCACGAATGCGCCCACCTCGGCGGCATCCGCGAGCGTGCGCACGCGATCGCCCAGCGTGCGCACGAACATGGTGCGCCACTCCTCGCTCCGGCCCGAGAGGTCGTGCCCGTGCGCGGCGAGGTAGCCGATGACGCGCTGCACGCGGTCGGGCTCGGCGAGGCGCTTCAGGTGCTGCGCGTTCACCCACTCGAGCTTCTGCGTGTCGAACACGGCCGGGTTCGGGTTCACGCGTTCGAGCAGGAACACGC
>JAYVCN010000123.1:0-7848 GCA_043749875.1 Candidatus Eiseniibacteriota bacterium
CCCGTGGCAGCCGCGGCAGGAGGGACGCGTGACGGTGTTCACCGTGCCGTTCCTGAAACCCGGCACCACTAGCCTTCTCTATAATGCGGTCACCCGCACGGCCGTGGGCCGGGCCGCTGTCGAGCTCTCCGCCGAGCTGTATCTGAACCGCATGCTGTCGCGGCTCGGAGTTGCCCCTGAGCCGGTCGTGCTGGCGTCCAACATCTATGCCCCGGCGCTGCTTTCGCGGCTCCGCAAGAAGCTGTTACTCTATGACTTCAACGACCACCCCCTGCAGTTCGCGGCCACCCCGCCATGGGCGCGGCCCTACCTGCGACGCACGCTCGCGCAGGCGCAGGGGGTGTTCGTCGTTTCGGAGTACTACCGCCGCACCCTGTCGTCGGAGACCGATCGGCCCTTGATCCTGCTCGGCAACGGAGTGGAGATGGCGCACTTCGAGGCGCCGCGGGTACTGCCCGCCGACCTGGCGGCGCTGCCGCGACCCCGTATCGGATACGTCGGGCTGTTGTCGCATTTCCTCGACTTCGACCTGCTCGAGGCGCTGCGCCGGAACCGGCGCGGGGGCACGGTGGTATTGATAGGGCCGGGCACGCCCGCCACCGACGCGGCCGTGACCGAGTTCAGCCGCCGCGAGGGCGTGGCGGTGCTGGGGCCCAAGCCCTACGCCGACGTGCCCGCGTACATGCAGGGTCTCGATGTGGGCGTGATCCCGTTCCGGGCCAACGACCCGTACGTGCAGGGGATCAATCCGAACAAGGTCTACCAGTATCTGGCCGCTGGCCTGCCCGTCATCACCACGCCGCTGCTCGATCTTGGCCCGAGCGCGGCCGACCTGCTGTTCGCCGCAACGCCTGCCGAAGTCGAACAGGCGCTCACGCTCGCACTCGCCGCCGCACCCGAACCGTCGCGCCGCCGCGCACTGGCCCGTCCCCACGATTGGGACGCGCTGGCCGCGCGCATGGTGGCCGAGATCGAGTCGCGGCTCGCGGCCGCGTGAACCCGGGAGAAGCCGCATGAACCGCAGTCCCAAGCCGGTCGCCACCAAACACGCGAAAGGGTTCACGCTCACCACGAGCTGGGTGGCGGTACTGCTGGCGCTGCTGACGCTGGTGTTCTTCCACGAGGTGTCGCTCGAAGGCCGCACGTTCGTGTCGCCCGACGCGGTGGCCCCCGCGGGTTTCGTCCGCATCGGCGAGCAATCACTGTGGAAGGACCACGTCTACCCGCTGTGGAACCCGTATGTGTTCCTCGGCATGCCGTCGTTCGGCTCGGGCGGCTACAACCCACTCATCTATCCGCCGGACTGGCCCCTCGCCCTGCTCCAAAAAGTCCTGCCGCTGCCGGAGATGACGTGGCTGCTTCTGTATTATTTCCTCGGAGCGTTATTCGCCTACCTGCTCGCACGCGAGTGGGGCGCGCGCCCCGAGGGCGCGCTGCTCGGCGCGGTGGCCTTCGTGTTCCAACCCAATCTCGTCGCGGTCGGCGCGCACGGCCACGGCAGCCAGCTCGTGGATTCCGCCTACCTGCCGCTCATGTTGTGGCTGGCCGCGCGCTGGTTGCGCAAGGGCACGCTCATGGAACTCGGCTGGCTGGCGCTCGCCGGCGGCTTCCAGTTCCTGCGCGGCCACGTGCAGATCTGCTTCTACACGTGGATGGCTATCGGCATCTACGCGCTGGTCGCGCTGGGGAGGGTCGCCCGCAAGCCAGCCGAGCTGCCCCAGACGCTGATCCGCGCCGCGGCGCTGGGCGGTGCGGCGTTGCTGGCGTTCGGCGTCGCCGGCGTCTACAACCTGCCGCTGCACGACTACGCGCAGTACTCCATGCGCAGCTCGTCGGCCAACGGCGGGGCGCCGATCGAGTACGCCACGTCGTGGAGCATGGCGCTTTACGAGCTGCCGAGCATCGTGTTCCCGAACTTCGTGGGTTTCGGCGGCGGCACCTACTGGGGCGGGATGCCGTTCACCGACTACCCCAACTACTTCGTGGGCGTGATCGTCGCATTGCTCGCGCTGTGCGGGTTCGTGGCGCGGGATGCGGGGGACGGAACGGCGCGCTGGTTCGCCGGCGTGCTCGCATTGTTCGCGCTGCTGGTCGGGCTCGGACACAACTTCCCGCTGTACGGCATGCTCTACAACTACCTGCCGATGTTCAACAAGCTCCGCATCCCGGTGATGATCGTGGTGCTGTTCCAGCTCGCGCTCGCCATGGCCGCGGCCTGGGGCTGGGGGGCGCTGGTCACGACGGGCGCGCCGAGGGGGAAGGGCGACATCGTGGACAAGATCGTCGCCGGCGCGGCCATTGCGTTCGGCGTGATCGGGCTCATCGGATTGTTCGGCGTGGAGTCGCTGCGCGGGGGCTACGTGGGGCTCGCGCTCGCGCACAAGCCGCAGATGCCCGGCGAGGCGGCCCGCGCGGCGTTCGCGGCGTTTTCCGGCGATCTCTGGAAGGTGTCGTTCCTTGGCCTCGCGCTGGTGCTGATGGCGTGGTTCACGCGCCGCGGGAAGTTCCCGGTCGGGCTTGCCTCGGTGGTGGCGCTCACGCTGCTGCTCGTCGAGCTGTGGCCGGTGAGCCGCGCGGTGATGCAGCCGACCATCGGCGATCCGGTGACCCGGAACCTCGAGGCGGGCCGCGACGAGGTCATCGACTGGCTCGCGAAGGCCGGCCCACCGGGCACGTTCCGCGTGTTCTATCCCGAGCAGGAGTGGTTCATGGACAACCGGCCGGCAGGCTTCGGCATCGCCACCGTCGGTGGCCGGCACTCCGCGAAGACGCGGCTGTTCCAGGACCTCGATGACGCGCACGATGACTACAAGCTGCCGTGGCTCGCACTCATGAACGCCCGCTACTGGGTGTTCTCGCGCCCGGTATCGCCCACGGACATCCCGACCGGCTGGTATGCGATGTTGCGCCAGATCTACTCCGGCAGCGCCGGGGTGGTGTACGAGTACCGGCTCGCGCTGCCGCGGGCCATGGTGATCGGCGCCTGGCACGTGGTGGCGGACACGGGTCGCTCCGTGATCGACTCGATCACGACCGTGGCGCACAACCCCGCCGTGTTCACCTATCTGGCGAGCGATCCGGGCATCGCGTCCGGCGCGGCCGATTCGGCCGGCTCGGCCACGATCACGCATTACGGGCTGCACCGCGTGAGTGTGGACGTCGACGCGAGGCGTCCCGCGGTGCTGCGGCTCGCCGATCTGTACTACCCGGACTGGAAGGTCACCGTGGACGGCAAGCCGGAGAAGCTGCTGCGCGCAGATCACGTGATGCGCGCCGTGGCGGTGCCGGCGGGACGGCACAAGGTCGAGTTCAAGTTCGCGTCGTCGGCGTTCACGATGGGCCTGTGGCTGTCGTTCGGTAGCGCGCTCGTGGCGCTGCTGCTCATGGGCACCGGCTGGTGGCTCGAGCGGCAGCCGTCGCCGCTGGCACCGCCGGTCGCGGAGGGGGAAGCGGTGTGATGGAGAAGCTGATCATCGTCCCCACCTACAACGAGTGCGAGAATATCGACCCGTTGCTCGAGCGCTTGCTGGCGCTACCCTACGCACTCGACGTGCTGGTGGTGGATGATGGTTCGCCGGACGGCACCGCGGCGCTGGTGAAGGCGTGGCAGGTGAAGTCGCCGCGCGTCCACCTGATCGAGCGGCCGGGCAAGCTGGGACTGGGCTCGGCCTATCGCGATGGGTTCCGCTTCGCTCTGAGCCACGATGCCGAGTACATCTTCGAGATGGACGCCGACTTCTCGCACGACCCCGACGCGATCGGTGAGTTCCTGGACGCGGCCAAGGATGCCGACATCGTGCTCGGGTCGCGCTACCTGCATGGCGTCACGGTGGTGAACTGGCCGCTGTCGCGACTCATCCTGTCCTACTCCGCGAATGTGTACACTCGTATCATCACCGGCATGCCGCTCGCGGACGCGACCGGGGGCTTCAAGTGTTTCCGGCGCCGCGCGCTCGAGAGCATCCCGCTGGACCAAGTCAGGACGGAGGGCTACGGATTCCAGATCGAGATGTCGTTCCGCTGTTGGAAGCGCGGTTTTCGGATCAAGGAGATCCCCATCGTGTTCGTGGATCGCCGCGCCGGTACGTCGAAGATGCATCGCGGAATCATTTTCGAAGCCGCGTGGATGGTGTGGAAGCTCCGCTTGCTCGACCTGCTGGGCCGTCTGGAGTGAATGCATGTCCCGTCACCTGAAGCTCATCCTGCCGTTGCTCCTCGTCGTCGCTTCGTCCGCGCACGCTCAGGGCCAGTGGACCACGTACCTCAGTCCCAAGACCTGCAACGACATCATCGCCCTGCGGGACACGGTGTGGTTCGCCACGGGCGAGGCAGGACTGGTGCGCTATCTCCGCTCCACCAACACCTGGAGCTCGATCACGCGTGAACCGAACGGGCTGGCCGGGAACAGCATCCAGGCCATCACGTTCGATCGCTCGGGCAACCTGTTCGCCGCGGTGCCCGGCAAGGGCGTGAGCCGCCTCGACACGGACGGCCGCTGGTCGCTGCTCAACACGTTCGATGGGCTGCCCTCGGACTCGGCGCTGACGCTGCGTGCGCAGGGCGACACGATCTGGATCGGGACCACGCGCGGCCTGGCGCTCTGGGACGGCCGCAGGATCGCCGGCTCGGTGCCGGACCTCGGCACGCCGTCCCCGTTCCTCGACAACAACATCAATGGCATCGCGGTGACCGGGGACACTCTGTTCGTCAGCAGTCCCAAGGGCGTGCAGTTCGCGCGCCTGTCGCAACGCATCGCGACCTGGACGGTCATCAACGACCACCTGCCCGTCACGGGACCGCTGCCCGGCCAGGAGCTCAACGTCCGCGGCCTCGCGAGCGACGGCCATAATGTGCTCACGCTCGCGAGCGGCGTGAATTCCGACAGCCTCGCGCAGAGTGTGTTCACGAGCTTTCGCTGGTTTCCGCCGCTCGGCCGCTGGATCCCCGACTTCCCCTCGAACTCGCAGGTGCGCCGGCTCCGCGACGATTTCGGCAAGATCCTCGCGACCACCGTCGGCCCGAACCTGGGGGGCGGTGTATTCGTACGCTCGTTCGCTGGCGGGTGGGCGCAGGCCGCGGGTGCTCCGTCCACCAACACCTTCGATGACGTGAAGCTCGAGGTGGGCGCCGATCCCGACGGCGTGATCTTCGCCTCCAGCCTCGGACGGGTGCTGCAGCAGCCGGTGCCGCCGCAGCCTCCACTGCCGTGGGTCACGCGCACGCCCCCGGGGCCAGTCGGAAACAATTGCCGCAACATCGCGTGGGCGAATGGTTCGGTGTACGCGTGCTATGGCAACGACAACGACGGGTTCAGCCGGCTGCGGGACGGCGTGTGGCGCAACTTCCATGCGGGGGTGACCTGTTCGCTCCCGGCCTGCGATGCCGACACGACTTTCGGGAACGCCAGCTTCCCGGCCGGCCTGCTCATGGATCCGTTCGGCAGCAAGTGGGTCGCCATGTGGGCCGGCCCGCTCGTGCGCTTCGACGACACGGTCGATCCGCCGCGGTTCCGCAACATCAGCTTCGTCAGCGCCAGCCCCGAATCGGTGCACTTCCACTCGCTCGGGCACGGCGCCGCGGCCAGCCTCGCGCTCACCCCGACCCAGCAGCCCGGAGTGTGGTTCGGACTCGACTCCGACGTCATTGGCGGTGACACGAACCCGCTCGGGCTCGACGTGTACGACACCTCGGGCACGTTCATCCGTAACTACAACACCGACTACCCGCATCTAAGGAATGGTCTCATCCGCGCACTCGAGAGGGATCGCACCAACCAGATCTGGGTCGGGTACAACAACAACGGGTTGTCCACGTTCCAGGCGCCGGAATCGCTCAAGGACGACATCACGCTCGAGGACGTCACCGGTACCGGCGCGCTCAACGTGCTCGGGATCGCGATCCACGGCGACTCGGTGTGGGTGCTCGCTGACGATGGATTGCATCGGTACAATCGCAACGACAAGCGGCAGGTCTCCTTGTTGCAGATCGCGTCGGCCCCGGGAGGCTCGACCATGCATCCCATCGCGGTCGCGACCGACGGCACGGTGTACGTGGGGACGACCGGAGGCCTGCGCGTGCATCGCCGCGGTCAGCTGCCCGTGGACTTCACTCCCGATAACTCGCCGCTCGCCGACTTCGAGGTGCGCGGAGTGTTTGTCGAACCTTCGGGCGTGGTGTGGATCGGCACGGCGAGCGGTGTCAATCGTTACGACCCGTCGTTCGCGGCAGTGGTGCCCCCTCGCCTGGCGTCGCTCACCGTTTCGCTGTACCCGAACCCGGCGTGGCTCACGGGCGTGGGCTTCGAGCTGCATCTGAAGGGCCAGGCCACGTCCTACGACGGCGAGGTGTACGACTTGAACGGGCGCATGGTCCACCGCTTCCACGCCGGCGGCAATGGGGTCGTGTTCTGGAACGGCCGTGACCTCGCACAGAGTTGGGTCGGCCCCGGGATCTACTTCGTGCGCGTGCGGGGCGGTGGCGCCGAGACGACGTCGCGCGTCGTCGTGCTGCGCTAGCGCCGACGGGCATGGGGCGTGAACTCGGGGCCGTGCGCTGGGCGGGATCGAGCACGCGGGCTGCCGGGCTGCTCGACCACGTTCCGCCGGGCTGGCCCGCTCTGGTGGCCGGCGATCCGTCGGCCTCCCCGTCGCATCGCGCAGGCGTGTGGGCGGCGCTCGCGGCAACGCTGCCCGGTTTCGAGTGGCGCCTGCTCACGCACCACGAGGACGGGGTGCTCGTGGGCGGCGCCCCGGTGATCGTCTCGCGGCGCGGCCCGTTTTGCTGGCTGCACGCGCTGCCGTGGCTGCTGCCGGGAGCGCCGCTGGCTCGGCCCGGAGCGCATGCGCGCGTGGATGCCGCACTGTGCGACGCGATTGCGACTTTCGCGCGCGAGCAGCGCGTCCTGGGCGGTGAGTGGTCGTTCTATCGCGCGGACGGTCCGCCGCCGGATCCCGCGGCGCTGACCCGCGTGCCGGGGGAGACCCGGCGCTTCGAGACGGCTCTGGTCCGGCTCGGGGGCGGGACCGAGGTGGCGCGCGCGGCGATCCACAGGAAGCAGCGCCAGGCGCTGGATCAAGCGCGCGAACGCGGCTACGTGTTCGCCGAGGATGCCGGCGCGCTCGACGAGGCGTATGCGCTGCACCTCGCGCAATCGCGCCACTGGCCCGGGCACCGACCGCTGCCGCTCGAGCTGTCGCGGCGGCTGCTGTTCGCGCCCGCTTCCGAGGACGGACCCGTGGCGCGGCTGTTCACGTTGCGTTCGCGCCTGGGGCTGGTGTCGGCGACGCTGGCACTCGACGGTCCGCACGAGACGTTCGCATGGTGGAGCGGCACGCATGCCGAGGGACGGCGCACCCAGGCATTCGCGCTGCTGCTATGGTCGGCGATCGAGTGGGCCGCCGCGCATGGCCGCACGCGGTTCAATCTCGGCGCCAGCGCCGGGCTCGGCGCGGTGGCCTCGTTCAAGCAGGCGATCGGCGCCGAGCGATTCGCCTATCCGGTGCGCCGGCTCGACGCGCGGCACGCGGCCTGGCCCGGCCGCGCCGTCGCGGCACTGCAAGCCCGACTCCGGCGCGGCCGAGCGCAAGGCGAGGCCACTGCCAAAGCCGAGGCCAGCGCCCAAGTCGAGCCGCGTGAAAAAGTCGAGGCCGTATGAAACTCGCGACGCTCGCCAATGCCGCCGTGCTGCACACGCAGCGCTGGGTCGAGCACTTCCGCGGCCGCGGCCACGACGTGCGACTGTTCTCGCTCGAGCCCGCGCCACCTGGGCTCGCGGCGACGGCGCTGCCGAACCTGCCGCTGCCGGGCGTGCTGCGCTACCCGCTCGCGGTGCCACACCTTGCCCGCGAG
>JAYVCN010000124.1:0-2709 GCA_043749875.1 Candidatus Eiseniibacteriota bacterium
GGACGGCAGCGCGCGCTCGAGTTCTCATGGCCGAGCGTGGTGGACCGGATCGAGGTGGTCTACCGCGAGGCCACCGGCCGGCGCGCCGCCTCGCTCTCGGGCACGACCGCGGCCTGAGCCTTCCATGAGCGAGCCGCGAGGCCCGGTCGCGCGCGCAGCGTCGCCGCGCCCGCTGCTGCTGCAGCGCGACTTCGCGGCGCTGTGGTGGGGACAGCTGGTGTCGCTGTGGGGCGATCGCCTGAACTTCCTGGCGCTCAACGGTCTGGTGCAGCAGCACACGCGCGATTATCACGATCCCGGGCAGTCGTCGCTCATGCTCAGCCTGCAGGGCACGGTGTCCGTCCTGCCCGTGCTGCTGTTCGCGCCGTTCGTCGGGCCGTGGGTCGATCGCTGGAACCTGCGCCGGGTCTTGATCGTGTCGGACCTGATGCGCGCGCTGCTGGTGCTGGCGATCCCGCCGATCTACGCCGCCACGCATCACGCCGCGCCGGTCTGGAGCCTGGTGTTCCTGCTGTTCACCTGCAACGTGTTCTTCCTGCCCGCGAAGAGCGCGATGACGCCGGAGATCGTGCCGCCGGCGCAGCTCCTGACCGCGAACACGCTGCTCGCCATGGCGGGTATCGTCGGCACGATCGGCGGCTTCGCCATGGGTGGCTGGGTCGTGGACCACTGGGGCTGGCCTGCGGCGCTCACCATGGACGCCATCACTTACGGCGCGTCGGTGGTGTCGCTGGCGCTGATCCGCTACCGGCCGCGGCCGCGCGCGGTGCAGGACGTGACGGTGGGCGGATATTGGCAGGAGATCGTCGAAGGCCTGCGCGTGGTGCGCCGATCCCCGCGGGTGGGTCTGGCGCTCACCGCGCTGGGCGCGGTGTGGCTCGGGGGAGGGTTCGTCCAGGTGGCCGGCATCCAGCACATCCAACGCGCCGCCAGCATTCCGGGCGCGGAGCGTATCGCCGGCCTGGGCGGCGCGCTCGGCCTTGGCGCCGCGCTCGCCACGTGGTGGGTGAACACGCGCGGGCGACGGCTGCCGCGGCCGTTGCTGCTGGGCGTGGGCATGGTGCTCGCCGGGGTGTGGCTGGTGTGCATGGCGGTCTCGCGGCGCTATGCCGTGTTCACCATCGCCAGCTTCCTGATCGGCGCCTGCATCGCACCCGCGTTCGTCTTGACCGAGACGCTGGTCCAGGAGGGCACCGATCTCCACCAGCGCGGCCGCGTGTTCAGCCTGCGCGACTTCGCCATGCGGCTGCTACTCCTGCTGTCGCTGCTCGTCGCCACCGTGCTCACGCCGCTGTTCGGCACCTCGACGACGCTGATCGTGGCGGCCGCATGCATCTCCGGCGTGGGCATGATGACGCTGGCGTGGGGGCGGCGGGTCCGCGAGCTGAATGTGGTGCCTGCGGCGAATCAGGACTGACATGCCCCGTGGCGGGCCCGTGGTCCCCGCGGCGGGCTCACTCGGCTCCGGGCGGGAACAGCTCCACGCCGAAGCGGTCGCGCAGCTCATCGCGGAAGGGACGCGAGGACGCGTGCGTGCCGGCGCGGCGGCGGAACTCGTCCCACGCCTGCATGAGCGCCGGCCCGTGCTCGGCGAACAGCCGCCGTTCGCGCGCGGCGGTCTCGAGCGCGGGCCCGAGCTTGGCACTCAGCTCGTCGAACACGCCGCGCGCGACGACGCGCAGGTCGTCGCCCGCGGCGCGGCTGGCGACGACGGCTCCGTTCGTGTCCACGGTGAACTCCTGCGCGCACGCGGGACAGCGCACACTCGCCCCTGCCTCACCCAGCAGCGATGCGGGCAGCAGGTAGCGGGCGGAACACGCGGGGCATTGGACGGGCAGGCCGGTCATGGGTGAGTAGACTAGCGCGTCAGCGGCCGCGCGGCACGTGCGCCTGCCATGTGCGCACAGCCTGCCGAGCGGCTCGGTATCCGCTCGCGATCCAGCCTGGCCTCAGCCCGCCAGCGCCAACTCCAGCGCCTCGCTGAAACGCTCGCGCAGGAGCGTGCGCACCGCCGCGTGCTCCGGCGCCAGCAGCTGCGCGTCGGCCACCACCAGCGCGCGGCCGGCGTCGCGGGCGGCAAGCAGCAGCGGCTCGTCGCGCGCGAGGTCGGCGAGCTTGAACTCGGTCAGCCCGGCCTGCCGAGTGCCCCAGAACTCACCCGGGCCGCGCAGGCGCAGGTCGGCCTCCGCCAGTTCGAAGCCGTCGTCCGTCTCCGCCATGACCGCCAGCCGCTCGCGCGCGCGCGCGCCGGCCATCGCTCCCGCCACGAGCACGCACACCGAGCGGTGCTCGCCGCGCCCGACCCGACCGCGCAGCTGGTGCAGTTGCGTCAGCCCGAAGCGCTCGGCGTTCTCCACCACCATCAGCGTGGCGTTCGGCACGTCGACGCCCACTTCGATCACGGTCGTGGCCACGAGCAGGTCCAACTCACCGCGGCGGAACGCGTCCATGATGCCGAGCTTGTCGTCGGGCTTGAGCTTCCCGTGCAGGAGGCCGAGCCTGAACTTCGCCAGCAACGGTTGCGCGCGCAGGCGCTCGACCTCGGTCTCGGCCGCGCGCAGGTCAGCCACCTTCCCCTCCTCGATCGCCGGCACCACCACGAACGCCTGCAGTCCGGCCGCGAGCTCGCGCGCCATGAACTCGACCACGTTCGGGAACTTCGACTCGTCGGTCACGCGCGTCACCAGCCGTCCGCGCCCGGCGGGCCGG
>JAYVCN010000125.1:0-2839 GCA_043749875.1 Candidatus Eiseniibacteriota bacterium
AGCACGATCATCACCGGCTACCGCTACAAGCTCGACGAGCCCACGTTCAATACCGTCGATTCGTCCGTGCACCAGGCCTCGTACAACACCGGTGTCGGGCTCGACAAGGTGAACCCGGGCCAGAAGATCTTCACGCTGCGAGCGCTCGGCCAGTCAGGTTGGCGCGGGGAGTCCACGCGCTGGTTCCAGATGAACTTCGCGCCGGACACGTGGTTCGCGGGCCCCGACCCGAACGACCCGCGCGGCGGCTGGAGGACGTTCACGGATGGCAACGGCAAGCGCTACTGGTTCATCGACAATGCCAACGCAGGCTGGGCGGCATTCCCGGGCGTGCCCGGCTCCCAGTTCTCCGCCGACTCCGTCACGACGCTGCCGGCGCTGCGCAGCGAGCGCAGGAGTTTCTTCGAGATCTACAACGATCGGCTGTGGCTCAAGCAGGAGGGCGACACCGTCGACCTCAACTCGTGGGTCGTGTTCCCGAGCGGCGGCTTCGACCGCGATTCGCCCTATCGGGTGAAGGTCAACGTGCCGCTGCTGCCGTCAGCGCTCGTGGGACTTCCCGTGCTCACGCCCTCCGGACCCAACGGCTCGCCCATCGGCTTCCGCATCCGCGTGCAGGTCAAGGAGGGCACCGACCCGGCGAACCGTGCTGGTGCGCCTTCCGAGACCACCACCTATCCCGTATTCGACCCGGCATCCGTCTTCCACCAGCCGGTGATCAACGGCTACTGGGGACTCACGACGGCCGGAAGGGCGTACGCCGTGGTGCGTGCAGAGGACGGTGACGGCGAGGTGGACCGGCGTATCGACCACCGCCCGGGCGGCTCCGACGCCGTGGGCGTGGCGGATCGGGCGGACGCCGGCGGGAGCCCCTTGGACGCAGCCCTGCGCTCCAAGATCCTGACGTTCTACGTGGACAAGGCGCCGACCCTGCGGCGGGACGTCTCGTTCCATCCCAAGGTGGGAGAAGTCTACGCCTCGCGGTCGATCACCTTGAACCTGCCCGCCGATGACGTCGACCCGCTCGATCCGATCGCGGGCTTCAACAAGGTCGGTGGCACGCCGGCCAACCAACTGATTCTGCGCCGCAAGGTCGCCATCCTCGGCAAGTGGGTAGGCAACCTGGCCAAGGACACGTGCTACGTGGACCCGGGCGAGTTCGTCGGTACCGGGAACAACGCCGGGCCCATTCTGATCCCCCCCTACATCGCCACGGGCAACATCATCATCCGCATCCGCCTGTGCGATTGCCTGCAGTGCGACGATCTTCGCTGGCCATCGCAGTGCCCGTTCAGCGCGCCCGAGGCGAGCCCGGGGCAGGGCCGCTGCGTGGACACGGACATCCCGGCTCGCCTCACGGCAGCCGAGCCCGCGACGATCATCGGCAGCACCGACGTGACCCAACGACCGGGGTCCCCGTCTGTTCCTGGCAGGAGGCAGCAATGATTCCGAATTCCCTGCGCAACGCCCTCGCGGTGGCTGCGCTGATCCTACTGGGCGCGCTCGCCGTGACGGGCTGCGGGAAGAAGGCGGGTGGGCAGTTGATCCCGAACCTGCCGCCGCAGGTCGAGCTCACGAACGCGCCGGTCTCGGCCGATCACTCGAACCCGTACTTCTACGCCTACCGGATCAACTGGTCGGGCGAGGATCCCGACGGCCGCATCGATCACTACGAGTACGCGATCGATCCGCCCAGGGTCGTCACCTTCGACACCACGAAGTGCAGCAATGGCGACACCTGCTGGGTCAGCACGAAGAAGAACGAGGAAATTCTCTTCTTCCGCGCCTCGCAGCCCGACAGCATCCACGGCACGGTGCCGCCGACCGCGTCGGACTTCCACGTGTTCGTGATCAAGGCCGTGGACGACAAGGGCGCCGCGTCCCCGCGCAAGTTCCGCGCGTTCTTCTCGTTCACGATCGCACCCACGGTGCAGATCCTCAATCCCATCCCGAGCAAGCTGCTGTTTGCGCAGGTGACCCCGTCGGTGCGCGTCGACTGGACCGGTCAGGACCCGGATGGGCAGTTCTCGCAGAAGCCGGTGAAATACAAGTTCAAGATGCTGGACCTGACCGATCCCGACAACCAGGTGTTCCGGGCCGAGCCCGATTCGCTCCGCCGTCGCGAGGCGGCCACGAACTTCGCGGGCTGGGATTCCACCACCGCGGACACGCAGTTCGTGCAGTTCACGAACCTCACGCCGGGCAAGAGCTACATGTTCGTGCTGATCGGGTTCGACGAGGCGGGTGCCTACAATCCGGTCTGGGACCTCAACTCGAACATGCTCCAGCTGTCCGCGGGATTCGCCAGCTCGAACGGTCCGCACATCCACATCTTCAACCAGTTCATCGACTTCACCTACGACGCGGGTGGTTACTCGACCGACCCGCTGCGCGAGATCCCGATCGAGGTCCCGTCGCACAGGAGTATCCAGGTGAACTGGGAGGCGTTCCCGTCACCGGGCTCGCGCATCCAGTACTTCCGCTGGATGGTGGACGGCAACATCAACGACAACACCCCGCGCACCGACGAGGTGAACGACTA
Source organism: Candidatus Eiseniibacteriota bacterium (assembly GCA_043749875.1). Taxonomy (GTDB): domain Bacteria; phylum Eisenbacteria; class RBG-16-71-46; order RBG-16-71-46; family RBG-16-71-46; genus JAIOPA01. Next base: position 2,543 of record JAYVCN010000125.1, read on the forward strand.
CGTCCACTGGAGTCAGCCCAGCCCGACCATGCCGAACTCGACCACGTTGCGGCCGTTCGAGGATGGCGTGCACCGGTTCTACCTCGAGTGTGCCGACAACAACGGCCAGAAGAGCCTCGGCATCCTCAAGATGACCGCCGTCACGCCGTCGTTCGACCGCACGCTGCTGATCATCGACGACACGCGGCTCGAGGTGGACAAGTTCACGACCGCCTGCCCCGGCAATTACACCAAGCCGTGGCCGGCGCGCGCCGAGTTCGACACGTTCATGTTCGCGCGCGGCAACGTCAACTGGCG
>JAYVCN010000126.1:0-7234 GCA_043749875.1 Candidatus Eiseniibacteriota bacterium
GACAAGCTGGGCCAGAGCAAACGTGCACCCGCGATGCGTGCCATCGCCGGTGCGCTGGAACTGCCCGCGACCCAGCCATTCCTGCCCTATTCGAGTGAGACTGGCGAGGGCCGCGACGCGCTCCTCGCGTGGATCGAGCAGGCGCTCGCGGCCGTCTCCGATGACTGAAGCCGCAATCGCGTGCGCGGCAAGCCACACAGGGACTTGACCTTGACCCCCGCAAGGGGCGTGCATAGACTTGCCTGCCAGCCAGTCCACGCCAGTTTCTTCCGGTTTCAGGCCGCACCCGACCAGGAGCTCACGCCACTATGAAGTCGTTCCCCTTGCGGCTCGTCGCCGCCGCGGTGGCCATCGCCATCGCCGTCGCGCTCGTCGGAGCTGCCGCGCCCGGCAAGATCCAGGAGCCGGGCAAGCTCATCATCCTGTCCACCACCGACGTGAAGGGCAAGAACGAGCCCTGTGGTTGACACACCCCCAAAGGGGGTCTCGCCCGGCGGGCGAGTTTCGCGGATAGCCTGAAGCTTCAGTACGGACAGGTTCTGGTCGTGGACAATGGCGGCTTCTTCCCCGAAGAAGCCGACAGCCTGTATCGCGACAAAGCCTGGTTCCTCATGGACAGCATGGTGCTGCTCCGCACCGATGCCTCGGGCATGAGTGAGAAGGAACTCAAGTACGGCCGCGGTTGGCTGCTGGCGCAGCTCAAGCGCACGCGGCTGCCCATGGTGTGCGCCAACGTCTGGGACAAGCAGACCAAGAAGACGCTGCTGCCTCCGTACGTGATCGTGAAGAAGGGCACCGTCAATGTCGGCGTGTTCGGGCTCACCAGCGACAAGGTGGACCTGGGACCGGCGCGTGACTCGCTCACGCTCGAGGACCCCGCGGTGGCGGCAAAGCGCGTCGTCGACGAGATGCGCAAGAAGGGCGCGACGGTCGTGGTGCTGCTGTCGCAGCTCGGCAAGGTCGAGAGCGAGGACCTGGTGACCGGTGTCGACGGCATCGACGTGGTGATCGCCGGCCGCAACGTGCCCGTGCTGCAGAAGGGCCGCATGATCAAGAACACCGTGGCGTGCTACGGCGGCGAGCAGGGCCAGAACATGGGCCGCACCATCGTCACGCTGGACGCCGGAAAGAAGATGCAGACCGGCGAGAATGACGTGTTCGTGCTCGGGCCCGAGGTCGGCGAGAAGCCGGAGATCTTGCAATTGGTCAAGAGCTTCAACGACGCCTGGAACGACAAGATGCGCAAGCTCGAGAAGGAGCGCCAGCTCCAGACCATGAAGGAGACCGGAGGGGATTCGACCAAGACCAAGACCGCGGTCGATCACTTCGTGGGCGCTGAGGTGTGCCAGCGCTGCCATGCGCCCGAGTACGCGCAGTGGCTGACGACGGGCCACGCCAAGGCGTGGCAGACTCTGGTCGACGCGAAGAAGGAGGCCACGCCCGAGTGCATCAAGTGCCATGTCGTGGGCTATAAGCAGGCGGGCGGGTTCCAGACCGGCGACGATGCGCCCAAACTCGGCAACGTGCAGTGCGAGATGTGCCACGGCATGGGCACGGCGCACGAGGCCATGCCGGCGCAGCCGCAGAAGATCACCGCGGCCACCTGCATCACCTGCCACACGGTCTCGAATAGCCCGCCGTTCACGTTCGCGGTCTACCAGCCGCACATCCTGCACCACCCGCCCGCCGTCATGCCGCCGCTGCCACCGAACCCGGCGATGCAGCAGAAAATGGGGCACTGACCGCAATCGGCTGCCGAGGACGGTTGCCCGGCACGAACAATGGCCCCCGCGGCGTGACCGCGGGGGCCATCGTGGTAGGTACCATGTGGTGTGCCGCGCGCTCAGTTCCCGCGCATCGCCGCCATCTCTTCGCGCGTCGGGCCATACATGCCCGGAGGCACGCCGCCGGCGAGGCGGGTCATGAGGACGAGCTGCCCGCGGTGATGGATCGCGTGGTGCAGCAGCACGCCCCACAGGATGTCGCCGTTGCGCATCGAGCGGCCCATGAACGGCGTGGTCTTGTCGAGGTGATCCGGCTTGAGCCCCTTGACCGTCGCCACGGCCGTCGCGTGCACGCGCTTGTAGCCCGGCGCCAGCTCGGCGATCGCACGCGGCCGCTCGAGGCCGGGGATCTTCTCCTCGAAGTTGAACGTCCCGGTCGCGACGCCGCGCGAGATGAACGCGTCCACCTCGGCCAGGTGCCAGGCCAGCTCACCCAAAGAACGGCCCTTGGGATCGGGACGGAAGTCGTACTGCGTCGTCGGCAGGGCGGTGAGCAGGCGTTCGGTGCTCTTCGCTTCGTGCTCCCACGAGCCGAGGAACATCTCGAGTTCGTTGCTGGGCATGTGACGAGGCTCCTTCCAGGATGAGGATGCAGCACCACGGTGTGCGGCGGCCGAGCGAGACTCTAGGCGCGAACACCGGTTGCCGGCCATAGCTTTTGTCGGGGGCGCCAGCTTTCGGCGCCTGCCTCAGCTTGCCATGGCGTCGCTTGGCTCCTAACCTCATCGTGGCCCAGAGCATGCGGCCCCCGTACACGTTTCGCGGGGCGCGCCGGCCGCTCCCAGAGCGACTCCCACTTCCCGATTCACCCGTGCCAGGAGCGACCCCCGTGAGCAACGTCCTCGAGGGCGTGCACTACCACGAGAGCATCCTCGACACCATCGGCCGCACGCCTCTGGTCAGGCTGCGACGAGTTACAAAGGACCTGCCGTGCCCGGTGCTCGCCAAGCTCGAGTACTTCAATCCCGGCGGCAGCGTGAAGGACCGTATCGGCCTGGCCATGGTCGAGGCGGCGGAGAAAGACGGCAGGCTCAAACACGGCGGCACCATCGTCGAGTGCACCTCGGGCAACACCGGCCTCGGGCTCGCCATGGTCGCGGCGATCAAGGGCTATCGCGCCGCCTTCTGCATGCCCGACAAGGTCTCCAGCGAGAAGGTCAACCTCTTGAAGGCGTTCGGCGCTGAGGTGTTCCTGAGCCCGACCGCGGTCACGCCCGAGCATCCGGACAGCTATTACAGCGTCGCCAAGCGCATCGCCAGCGAGCGGCCGGGGGCAGTGCTCATGAACCAGTACCACAACCCCGCCAACCCCGAAGCACACTACCGCAGCACCGGGCCGGAGCTGTGGGAGCAGACCAAGGGCCGCATCACGCACTTCGTGTGCGGCATGGGCACGGGCGGCACCATCTCGGGCACCGGACGATACCTGAAGAAGATGAACGAGAAGATCCAAGTTGTCGGCGCCGACCCGGTGGGCTCGATCCTGAAGCACTACAAAGAGACGGGGCAGATCGGCGAGGCCCATACATACAAGATCGAAGGCGTGGGCGAGGACTTCATTCCCACCGCGACCGACTTCGCGGTGATCGATCGCGTCATCTCGTGCAACGACCACGATGGCCTGAACCTCACCCGCACACTGGCACGCGAGGAGGCCATCTTCGTCGGCGGCTCCTCGGGCATGGCGGCGTGGGTGGCACTGCAAGTGGCGCGCGACTGCGGTCCGAATGACCTGGTGGTGGTGCTGCTGCCGGATACGGGCGAGCGCTACCTCTCCAAGGTGCACAACGATGAATGGATGCGCGACAACCACCTGCTCGACCCCTCCAGCGTGCGCGTGGGCAACATCGCGGCGGGCAAGAGCGTGCGCGTGCGCACGCTGTTCAAGGTCGAATCCGGCGAACCCTTGAAGCGCGCACTGGCGTTGATCCAGCAGCACGACGTCTCGCAACTCCCCGTCTTCCGCGGCGCCGAGGTCGTGGGCACGCTGGAGGAGGGCGATGTGCTGAAGAGCGCGCTCGCCGACCCGAGCTCGCTCGATCGGCCGCTCGATTCCATCATGGGGCCGCCGTTGCCGGTGGTCGGCGCGGACGAGCCGGCGGACGTGGTGACCCGGCTGCTCGCGTCGCGCAATGCAGCGGTATTGGTGAAGAGTGACGGCGCGGTGCGGGGCATCCTCACGCGCTTCGACATGCTGCAGTTCATCGTGGGAGGCGAGTAGTGGCACACGTCGACGCGAAGTCGGGCATCAGCACCCGGGCCGTGCACGCGGGCCAGCAGCCCGACCCGACGACGGGCGCGGTCATGACCCCGATCTACCAGACCAGCACCTACGCGCAAGCGGCGCTGGGCGAGCACAAGGGCTTCGAGTACGCGCGCACGCACAACGCCACGCGCGCGGCACTCGAGGGCAACCTCGCCGGCCTCGAGGGCGCGAAGCACGGGCTGTGCTTCGCCTCGGGACTCGCCGCCACGAACGCGCTCATCCAGACGCTGTCGGCGGGCGACCACGTGGTGTGCGGGCAGAACACTTACGGCGGCACGTTCCGGCTGTTCGACAAAGTCTGGCGCCGCCACGGGCTCGAGTTCACGTTCGTGGACGCCACCAGCACCGACGCCATCGCTGCGGCCTGCACGCCGAAGACGCGGATGCTGTTCGTCGAGACGCCGACCAATCCGCTCATGCAGCTCACCGACATCGCAGCGGTGGCCGTGCACGCCCGCAAACACGCGATCAAGCTCGTGGTCGACAACACGTTCATGACGCCGTATTTCCAGCGCCCGCTCGAGCTGGGCGCCGACGTGGCGTTCCATTCGGTGACCAAGTACCTGAACGGTCACAGCGACATGATCGGCGGCGCGCTGCTCACCAGTGACGACGCGCTGCACGAGCAGTTGCGCTTCCTGCAGAACGCGGCCGGCGCCGTGCCCGGCCCGATGGACTGCTTCCTGGCCCTGCGCGGCACCAAGACGCTGGCGGTGCGCATGCAGCGTCACGACGAGAACGCGCGCGAGTTGGCGGGCGTGCTGGCGAAGCACGCCAAGGTTTCGAAGGTGTTCTATCCCGGCCTGACCGACCATCCGCAACACGCGCTCGCGAAGCGGCAGGCGAGCGGCTTCGGCGGCATGATCTCGTTCATCCCCGGTGACGGTTCGCTCGAGGCCGGGCGCGCGATGTTCAACCGCTTCCAGCTGTTCACGCGCGCCGAGAGCCTGGGCGGTGTGGAGAGCCTGGTGTGCCACCCGGCGTCGATGACCCATGCCGCGGTGCCCCGCGAACGCAGGCTGGCGATGGGCTTCGCCGACGGGTTGCTCCGGCTTTCGGTGGGTATCGAGGACGTCCGCGATCTGCGGGCCGATCTGGAGCAGGCGCTTGGGGCGGTCTGACGGAAGACTGGTAGTGCTGGTCGCGAGCCTCGCGCTGCTCGCCAGCTGCGGCGGCAGCGATTCGCGCCTGCTGGTGGTGACGACGAACGATGTGTCGGGCAAGACGAGTCCGTGCGGCTGCCACACGCCCAAGGGCGGGCTGGCGCGGCGGGCGAGCTTCCTCGACAGCGTCCGCGCAGTGCGGAAACACGTGCTGGTGGTGGATGCCGGCGGATTCTTCCCGGTCACCGACGACGAGCGCGAGGCGGCGCCCTACATGCTGCACGCCATGGCCCGGCTGGGCACGCAGGTGGCCGGCGTGGGCGCGAACGAACTGCGCTTTGGCTACGCGTTCGTGCGCGAGAACGCACGTACGGCCGGCGTGACGCTGGTGTGCGCGAACCTGTCGCGGTTCGACGGCGGCCAGCCGGCCTTCGAGCGCTGGCATGTGTTCGAGGTCGCCGGCGCCAAGGTCGGTGTATTCGGCCTGATCTCCGAGACCTCCGAGCTCGGGCCCGCCCGCGACTCGCTGCGCCTCGATGGCGCCGAGGAGGCCGCACGCCTGGCCGTACTGGCGCTCCACCGGCAGGGCGCGGGCGTGATCGTGCTGCTGTCGCAACTGGGCAAGGCCGCCGGCGACAGCATCGCGGCACACGTGCCCGGCATCGACCTGCTCGTGGGCGGCGGCGGCGTACCGGTGCTCCCGACCGGTATGGCGGTGGGCCAGAGCGTGGCGCTCTACGGTGGCGTTCAGGGCTGGCAGGTGGGCGTGGCCAACATCCGTCTGGACGATAATCATGCCGTGCGCGACATCGAGTCGCACACCATCGTGCTGGGCCCCGAGGTCCGCAACCAGTCCGCCATGGCCGCTAGCGTCAAGGCGTTCGAGGACTCCCTGAACGCGCACCTGCGCGCGCGCGATGCGTCGTTCGGGCTGGCGGCCGTGCCCGGCAGCACGGCCGATCACTTCGTGGGCATGTCCGCCTGCATCGGCTGCCACGCCACCGAGTACGCGCAGTGGCGAACCAGCGCGCACGCAAACGCGTGGAAGACGCTGGTGGACCAGCACAAGGAGTCCACCCCGGCGTGCGTCCCCTGCCACGTGACCGGATTCGTGCAGCCGGGCGGGTTCCGCACGGCCGACGACGGGGCGCGCTTCGGGAACGTGCAGTGCGAGGCCTGCCATGGCATGGGGACGCACCACAAGGACTGGGCGGAGAACGGTAACCAGGTCACCGGGGCCACCTGCCGGGGCTGCCACACCGCCACCACGAGCCCCACGTTCAAGCAGGCCGACTACCGGCCGCACGTCCTGCACACCCCGCCGCCCGGGCTGCTTCCGCTACCGGAAAGCCCCGCGCATAGGCTGATGCGGGAGGGTAAGGCACCCCACGGGCACTGACCGTGACCGCCAGCTGGCCACCTAACCTATTGTGGGGCAGCGTGTTGTTTGCTAACGGGTGAGCACTCTGCAGGCAATTAGCAGTTGACAAGCGGGGGGTTCATGCCTAGCCTGCGGTTCGCTTTTGAAGGAGGGTGCGTGCTCCGCGGGGGTGCGCATGCTCTGGCCGCGATCACCACATATGTATCTGCAAGGACGTTTCCCGCCCGACACCGCTTTCAACACAGTGGTGTTTTTTTCTGAGTCCTGAGATTGAAAACCGAGAAAAACAAACACGGCTGCTCCTGGCGAATGCCCGGGGTGGCTGCGTGAGAGGAGGTGAACGTGCACACGATGCGTAAGCTTTTTGCTCTGGCGCTGATGGCGCTGGCCCTCGCGTTCGTCGCGGTGGGCTGTGGCAAGAAGGCGGAGGAGACGACGCCGGCCGCCACCGAGTCCACGACGATGAGCAGTGACAGCACGGCGATGGGTACGATGGACTCCACGTCGATGCCTGATTCGACGAAGCACCACTGAGGACTTCGTTGACTCGTGTGTGACCGTGGGGAGTCGCGCAAAACGCGGCTCCCCTTCGGTTTTTCTCCGCTGGGCGGCAACCCCGCGGCATCCCCCGGCGTATCGGGGGCAGCAGTGAACGAGGCCCCGTGACCCGCAGGCTTTCCGCCACGGTCCCGGCGCGGCC
>JAYVCN010000127.1:0-5044 GCA_043749875.1 Candidatus Eiseniibacteriota bacterium
GAGGGCGCCGCACGCGCGCCGGTCACGGTGCTGACGGCGGGTGGCGACGATCTGGTGGTCGAGTTCACCCGGGTGCAGGATCACCGCGAGGCCGTGCTCGTCGGCCCCGCCACGAGCGTGTTCACGGGCGTATGGCACGAGAGCTAGGACCTCGGCCGGAGGCCGACACCTGTAAGGAGATCCGCATGTTCGAAGGTCTGTCGGTCGCGATGGTCACCCCGTTTCGCAAGGGCGCGCTGGACTGGGACGCCACGGAGCGTTTGGTGGAGCACATGGTCAGCGGGGGCGTGCAGGGCCTGGTCGTGTCGGGTTCGACGGGCGAAGCCGCCACGTGCACGGTCGATGAACGCCGCGAGCTATGGAAGTTCGTACGCGAGCGCGCCCGTGGCCGGGCGTGGGTGGTGGCCGGAACCGGCACCAACAGCACGGCGGATTCGATCACGCTCACCCGCATGGCCGAGGAGTTGGGCATGGACGGCGCCATGGTCGTGACCCCGTTCTACAACCGGCCGACTCCCCAGGGTCAGGCGGCGCACTTCGCCGCCGTGGCGAAGAGCACCAAGCTGCCGCTCATCCTCTACAACGTCCCGAGCCGTACCGGCACGAACACCACGCCCGACGTGCTGGCCATGGTGCACGACCTGGCGAACGTGAAGGCCGTGAAGGAGGCGTCGGGTAACCTGGACCAGATGGCGCAGGTGAAGACGCGCACCCGCCTCACGCTGCTCTCGGGCGACGACGCGCTCACGTTGCCGTGCGCGGCTGTCGGTGGCGAAGGCATCGTCTCGGTCGTGGGCCAGGCGGCTCCGAAACAAATGCGCTCGTTGAGCGACCTGTCGCGCTCGGGACCGCCCGCCGCGGCGCTGGCGGCGCACCAGTTGTTGATGCCGCTGTTCAAGGCTGCGTTCCTCGAGTCGAATCCCGGCCCGATCAAGTACCTGCTCTCCGAGATGGGACTCATCGCCAACGAGCTGCGGCTGCCGCTGGTGCCCATCGAACCCGCCACAGAGAGGGCGGTGCTCGAAGCGGCGCGCGCGGTCGGCATCACGCTCGCCGGGGCCGCGGCCCGCGCATGATCCGCGTGGTACTGGTGGGAGCGGCCGGCCGCATGGGACGCGCCGTGGAGGCCGCGGCGACCGGGGCGACCGACCTGGCCGTGCACGCGCGTGTCGACCAGCGCGCGAACTTTCCCGCCGGGGCAGGGGTAGGGGATGGGGTGCGAGCGGGCGGGGATGGCGTGCAATGGAGTGACGACGTGCAGGCGGTGACCGGCAAGGGAGACGTGATCGTGGACTTCAGCGGCCCATCCGGCGCGCGTGCGGCCGCGGCGGCCGCTGCGGCGCGCGGTGCGGCGCTGGTGACCGGTTCCACCGGCCTCGCACCCGACGACGAAGCGGCGTTACGCGACGCGGCGAAGCGCGTGCCGGTGCTGCGCGCCAGCAACTTCAGCCTCGGCATCGCGGCGCTACGGGTGGCGCTGCGTGCGGCGCTGGCGGTGCTGCCCTCGACCTGGGACGTGGAGATCGTGGAACGCCATCATCGTTTGAAGCGAGATAGTCCGTCGGGAACGGCCTTGACGCTTGCCGGCGACGTGCGCGCGGCGCGGGGCCTGCCCGCCGAGGCGCTTCGGCACGGCCGCGAGGGCCAGACCGGCGCTCGGCCCGCGCGCGAGATCGGCATGCACTCCGTGCGCGGCGGCACGTGGGTCGGCGACCACGAGGTGCTGTTCGCGGGCGAGGGCGAGTGGCTGGAGCTGCGCCACGTGGCGCAGGACCGCGCCGCATTCGCGCACGGGGCGCTCGCGGCGGTGAGATTCGTGGCGACGGCGGCCCCCGGCTGGTACACATTGGAGGATGTGTTGCGTGGACCGGGACCACGGAGTGCCTGACCCACCCGAACCCGGAGAGCGCATGCACCTGGCGCGACTGATCCCCCGGCTGCATCCGGCACGCATCGTCGCCTGCCTCGCCGCGTGCGTCATGGCCTGGGTGGCGACGCCCGTCGCCGCGCAGTCGTTCGGCAAGAACAAGGTGCACTACGAGCCGCTCGAGTGGTCTGTGCTCGAGACACCGCACCTGCGCCTGCACTACTACGCCGAGGAAGAGAGCCTGGCGAGGTCGTTGGCCGCGTTCGCCGAGAGCGTCACGGTGGAGTACGACCGTCGCTTCCGTATCGCGCCGAAATCCAAGGTACCGCTGTTGTTCTACTCGACGCACCACCTGTTCCAGCAGACGAACGCCACGCCGGAGCTGCTGACCGAGTCGGTGGGCGGGTTGACCGAGCTCATCAAGGGCCGCGTGCTGGTGCCCTACAACGGTTCGTGGGCGCGATTGCGCTGGGTCACGCGCCACGAGCTGACGCATTGGTACATGCTCACCAAGATCATGGCGGTGATGAAGGAGCACAAGCGCGCCGCCGCGTGGCTGCCGGACCTGTGGTTCACCGAGGGTTTCGCCGAGTACTGCGGCACCACCTGGGACGCCGACGCCGAGGGCCTGCTGCGCGACATGGTGCTGTCGCGCATGGCCTACCCGCTCACGCAGAGCGAGCCCATCACCGGCACGGTCGAGATGTACAAGGAGGGCCAGTCGTTCCTGTTATGGCTCGCCGATCGCTATGGCGATGCGCGTATTTTCGACCTGTTCGAGAACGTGTGGCGTGCCGACGACTTCGCGACCGCGTTCCAGATCACGTTCGGGCGCAAGCTCGAGGACGTCGACAGGGAGTGGTTCGAGGGCCTGCAGAAGCGCTGGTTCCCGGTCGTGGCGACCGCGACGCGCGCCCGCGAGGTGGCGCGGCCCTACCGGCAGGAGAGCCGCTTCAACCTGGCCCCGCGTGCGCTGCCCGGTCGCAGCGCGGCCGACACTGCGTTGCGCTACTGCTGGTTCGAGGTCGGAGAGGGCTCCGTGGACCTCATGCTCTCCGAGCCGCGACGCGACTCGCTGCGTCGCGAACGCCGGCTGCTGCGCGGCGGCACGAGCGCGGCATTCGAGTCCTTTCATTTGTTTCAGAACCGACCATCGACCTCGAAATCGGGCCTGATCGCGGTCACGGCCAAACGCGGCGGGCGCGACGCGCTCTACCTGCTCGATCCCGCAAGCGACCGCATCCTGCGGCGGCTCGACTTCCCCGAACTGGTCGCAATGCACGACCCGGCGCTCGCGCCGGACGGGCGCTCGGTGGTGTTCGCCGCCCAGGCTTACGACGGCCAGCAGGACCTGTTCCGGGCATCGTGGCCCAGTGGCGACGTTGTACTCGAACGGCTGACGCACGACGGCTTCGATGACGTCGAGCCCGCCATCTCACCCGACGGCACCTGGGTGGCGTGGGCCTCGGACCGCGGCGACCTGGGCGGGCGCTACTCGCTGTGGCGGATGCAGCTCGGCGGCGGGCGGCCCGAGGTGGTGAGCCACCCACCGGCCGGGGACGACCATCAGCCTGCGTACTCGCCCGACGGCCAGTGGATCGCGTATCGCTCGACGCGCGGCGGCACCAGCGACCTGTGGGTGCGGCCGTCGGTCCCCTCGCGCGAGGCGCGACGCGTGACGCGGCTGCAGGGCGTGGCGAGCGACCCCGACTGGCTGCCGAGCGGGAAGGGACTGCTGTTCACCGTGCAGGAGGCCGTCTCGTTCCGCACCTGGTCCATTGCGGTCACCCCCGACTCGCTCAGCGCCGAGCCAGAGGGCGAACCCGCGCGCTCGCCGGCGCTGCCGAGCATCGCCGATCAGGCGCGTCCGCTCTCGTATCAGCGTCGGCTGTCGCTGGATCTGGTGCAGAACGGCGTGTTCTTCGATCCCGGCTTCGGCGGCGGCGGCGTCGGGCAGGTGGCGATGAGCGACTTGCTCGGCAACGAGCAGTTCCTGCTGACGCTCGCGAACGACTCCGAGCAGTTCGGGAACTTCTGGGACGGCTGGGAAGGCGGGGTCACGTACATCAACCAGGCCCGCCGCCTGAACTACGGGATCGGCTTCTTCCGGCTCACGCGCCTCTACGATCCCGACTTCGACGTGGTTCGGCGCGAGAAGCGGCTGGGCCTGCTCGGCCTCGTGAGCTATCCGTTCAGCGCGTTCACGCGCATCGAGGCGTCCATGCAGGTGCGCCACGCGACGAACCACCTGTTGCGCAGCGGCTCGGCGCAGACGGTGGACCTGGTCTCGAACTTCCTGTCGTTCGTGCACGACGATTCGCGCTGGTGGTATGACGGCCCGGTGGGCGGGACGCGCTTCAACCTGACCGGCGGCTTCACGCGCGACATGACCTCGGGCCGCGCCGACTACGGCACGCTGCTCGCCGAGATACGGCATTACCGTCAGCCGATCGGTCGCGTCGTGCTGGCGAGCCGCGGGCAGTTGCTGCAGAGCTTCGGCGCCGACGCGCAGAAGGGCTACCTGGGCGGCCCGATGCGCCTGCGCATCAACGAGCGCCGCGTCATCTCGGGGTTGAAAGTGGCGAACGCGCAGGTCGAGGCGCGCTTCCCGCTGCTGCGCCGGCTGGTGCTGGCGGTGCCCGCGCCGTGGCAACTCCCGACGCTGCACGGCGCACTGTTCGCGGACGGCGCGTGGGCGTGGGGACAGGCGAACCGCGACCACGTCGCCGACGGCGGGTTCGCGCTCTACCTCGGCGGCGGCTTCTACCCGCAGCTGCGCTGGAACTGGGTGTGGCGCAGCGACGACTTCAAGACGCTGACGTCGCGGGTGCCGACGACGTTCTTTACGATCGACTTCACGTACTGAGGGCGGAGCCTCCCGCGTCAGTGGAGGCTGAACTTGACCGGGACGTCGACCCACACCGCGATGGGCTCGCCGTTGGCCTTCGCGGGCGTGAACACCCAGTGGCGTACGGCCTCTTTGGCGGCTTCGTCGAGCAATGGGATGGACCTGATCAACGCGGTATCGATCACCTGTCCGCTTGAGCACACCAGGGCCGCGACCATGACCGTACCTTCGACGCCGGAGGTTCGCGCGGGCTCAGGGTAGGCCGGCGCCACGCGGTAGAGGGCTTCGGGCAATTCTTCCACGAAGACATACTCACCGAACGAGGGCAA
>JAYVCN010000128.1:0-4463 GCA_043749875.1 Candidatus Eiseniibacteriota bacterium
CCCGATGGACGCGGTCCATGCGAGGAAGTCGAGCCCTTCGTGCTGGTAGGGCCGCATCTCGGCGTTCACGCCCGCGGGTTGCGGCACGTGTGGCAGCCCGGTGAACGCCGCGAGACGCTCGCGCAGTGCACGCACGGTTTCCAGGTCCGCGGCCGACGCGCCGAACACCTCGAGCGCGTCGAGGCTCGCGGGGTCAGCCTGCGCCAGCTGCCAGAGCGGCACGCGGATCTCGCCCGCGCCAGCTTCCAGTCCCAGGTCCGCGAGGCGTTTGGACGCCTCGTCGAATTCCTCCAGGTCGGCGCGTCGCACCCAGCCGGACGACAGCTTCACGAACGGGGCGCGGCTCGCACGCAACAGCGACAGGTCCTCCTCCTTGAGCGCCAATCCTTCCGCCTGCCACTCGGCCGAGACCGTGAACCAGTCCATGCCGCTCGCCGCCACGCGCACCTTGGGAACTGCCCGCCGAGCATGAAACAGGCCGCTCGCACCGTTGTCGGCGTACCAGCGCACGCCGTGCGGGCGCGCCTCCCACGCATCGGCGAGCGACTCGAGCACGTGCGGCGTGAGCCGCAGCCACCAGCCGCTCGGCGCCCCGAGCGGCACGCGCGCACCGCGCTTGCGTTTGCCCGACAGGTCGCCCTGCGGCAGCGACTCGATCCACTCGACGACCGGTGCCACGTGCTCGGGGTCGGGCAGCTCGAACCATGCGCGCTCCGCGGTTTCGACATCGCCGGGCGCGGATTCTCCGTGGTTACGCGCCGCCCGCTCGGCGGCAGCCACCAGCGTGTCCGCGAACGCCTGCCCGCCGTCCGTGACCTCGGCCGTCTCGATGGCGTCTTCGTGCTCGTCCTCGTTCGCGTGCTCGTCCGCGATCTCGTTCTCGTGCTCATGTTCGTCCGCGATCTCGTGCGCGTCCTCCACTGCGGCCGCGTGCGGTTCCTGCGGCGCGGCGGCGGCCGGATCCGCTCCGACTTCTGGAGCGCTGGGCGGGCGCACGGGATCGGTCGCCTCCACGGCGATCAACCCGGGAATCACCGTGTCGTCCGGCTCGACGCGCATCCAGCCGAGCGCCGGGCGGTACTCGAACACCGCGCCGTCGATCGTGATCACGCCAGGCTGCCACTTGGCCGCGCGCGAGGCCGCGAACACGCGCACGCGCAGCCAGTCGTCGGCCGCCAGCTCGAAGCAACCCACCACGTCGACGTCGTGCACGCGCGTCAGCCGGCGCAGCGCCGAGCGCACGATCGGGAACGAGCGCGACAGCTTCTCGAGCACGGCGCCGTCATTGCGGCGCAGCGCCAGTCCGCCTTCTTGAAGCAGCTTCACCACCTCGCGCGGCGGTTCGTCCACGATGCGCACGAAGCGCCCGCCGGACAATGCCACGTGCGTGCGCCCGCCGGACGCGAGTCCGAGCGGCGACAACAGCACCGCGTCGGTGAACGGCCGCGTCGAGCCGTCCCGCCATTCGAACGACAGTTCCAATCGCGGCGCCTCGCCGGTGGTGTCGCACACCGGCACGACGCGCACTTCTTCGGGTTGAAGATTCACCCGCGCGCCCGGCTCGACGCCGGCACGTTCGGCCAATGCCGTCGGCAACGTCGGGCTCCAGGTGAAGTGCGGCGACTCGGGCACGCGATCGAGCAGCGCCTGCATGCGCTCGCTCGACATCTCGATGCGCGTGCCGCCCGGCACGTGCGGCGCCACGAACTCGGGCGCGGTGAGCGCACGCAGCAAGCGCGCTTCGGGCGGCGCGAACAGCAGCGGCTGGCGCTTGAGCTCGGCCGCGAGTTGCTCCAGCTGCCGCCACGTGCGCGGCGCATCGTCGAGCCCGCCGCCGGTCACGCGCGCCTCGAGCGCGAGCAATGCGCCGAGCGCGCCCGGTTCCAGCGTCAGCACGGCGCGCAGCCGGCGCGGCTCGAGGTGGCCGCGATCCGCCCAGTGCGCCAGGGCTTCGACCGCGTGGTCATGGCGCAGTTCGTCGTGCGCCGCCGCGGGCACGGTTTCGCGCGCGTGCATGCCCACGGGTTCCGCCGCGAGCTCGAGCGGCGCGAGCTTGCTCCATTTTGGGTGGTCCCAGCGCCCGACGCGGCGCGCCGCCGCCAACAACATGATTCCGAGCGCGTAGACATGTTCGCAGTTGCGACCGGCGGGACACGAGCACAGGCTCGTGGGCCCGTCATCGCCCCACGCCCAGCGCGATACGTAGTGGTGCGTGTCGGCGACATTGGCGCGCACGCCCCGCGAATCCGCGCCCACCGCGCTGATGTTCGCGGGCACCGCCAGCTCGCGGCCACGCAGAGCGCGATCGGCGGGAAACTTGGCCAACGCTTCGGCCAGGCCATCCAGCGCGACGCGCGGGAGTCCCTTGGCCAGCACGAAGAGGGTGGGGTCCATCCCCGCAGCATCGTGCGAGGCCGTGTGTGGGCGCAAGTGCGGGTGGTCGATGTGTCACGCCCGCGTGCCGCCAGCCGCATGCCCGCGCGGTGCCTCGCATGCTACCGTTCGCGCTTCCCGCGTTCTCATGTCCCTCGCTCCGAAGGACGTCACCGTGTCGCCAGAGCCGTATCCCATTCACCCGCACGTGCGAGACCGCTCGCACATCCGCTCGCTCGAGCAGTATCGGGAGCTCTACCGCCGCTCGCTCGAGGACCCGGTGGGTTTCTGGGGCGAGCAGGCGGGGATGCTCGACTGGTTCCATCCCTGGCACACGGTGATGGACGCCGACTACGAGGCGGTGGACTTCGGCTGGTACTTGGGCGGCCGGCTCAATGCTTGTTACAACTGTGTCGACCGGCATGTCGCGAAACACGGCGAAAAAACCGCCATCATCTGGGCTGGCGACGAGCCCGGCAGCTACCGGCACGTGTCGTACCGCGAGCTGAAGCACGAGGTCTGCCGGCTCGCGAACGTGCTGCTCGCGCACGGCGTGCGCAAGGGCGACCGCGTCTGCATCTACATGCCGATGATCCCCGAAACGGCGTACACCATGCTGGCGTGCGCCCGCATCGGCGCGGTGCACTCGGTGGTGTTCGGCGGCTTCTCGGCGGAGTCGCTGCGCGACCGGATCCTCGATGCCGGCTGCAAGGTGCTGGTCACCGCCAACGAAGGCATGCGCGGCGGCAAGCCGATCCCGTTGAAGGCCATCGCGGACAAGGCCATCGAGGGACTGTCGCTGGTCGAGACCGTGCTGGTCGCACGCCGCACCGAACGCGACGTGCCCATGCAGCAGGGCCGCGACCACTGGCTCGCGGACGAGATGAAACGCCAGCGCAGCACGTGCACCGTGGCGTGGATGGGCGCCGAGGACCCGCTGTATATCCTCTACACGTCGGGCAGCACCGGGAAGCCGAAGGGCGTGCTGCACACGACCGGCGGCTACCTCGTGTACGCGGCGCTGACGCACAAGCTGGTGTTCGACTACCACGACGGCGACATTTATTGCTGCGCCGCGGATGTGGGTTGGGTCACGGGGCACAGCTACATCGTGTACGGGCCGTTGGCGAACGGCGCCACCACGGTGATGTTCGAGTCCACACCGGTGTACCCGGACCCGGGCCGCTACTGGCGCATGGTGGACGACCTCGGCATCAACATCTTCTACACCGCGCCCACGGCGCTGCGCGCCATCGCACGGGCCGGCGACGAGCACGTGCGGCGCTACTCGCGAAAGAGCCTGCACGTGCTCGGCTCGGTGGGCGAACCGATCAATCCGGAGACCTGGCGCTGGTACCATGACGTCGTGGGCGATGGGCGCTGCGCCGTGGTGGACACGTGGTGGCAGACGGAGACCGGCGGCATCCTGATCACCCCACTGCCCGGCGCGATCGCGCCCAAGCCCGGCTCGGCCACGTTGCCGTTCTTCGGCATCCGGCCCGTCGTGCTCGATCCCGAGTCGGGCCGGGTGCTCGAGGGCAATGGCGTCTCCGGCGCGCTGTGCCTGGCCACGCCGTGGCCGGGGCAGGCGCGCACGGTGTGGGGCGATCACCAGCGCTTCAAGGACACGTACTTCAGCCAGTACAAGGGCTACTACTTCACCGGCGACGGCTGCCGCCGCGACGAGGACGGCTACTACTGGATCACGGGCCGCATCGATGACGTCTTGAACGTGGCCGGGCACCGGCTCGGCACGGCCGAGGTGGAGAGCGCACTGGTGGCGCACGAGGCCGTCGCGGAAGCCGCGGTCGTGGGTTACCCGCACGCCATCAAGGGTCAGGGCATCTATGCCTACGTGTCGCTGTCGTCCGAGTGGGCGAACCGTGCTGGCCCCGAATTGGAAGGGGCGCTCAAGGAACAGGTGCGGCACGCGATCGGTGGCTTCGCCGCACCCGACGTGGTGCACATCACGCTCGGCCTGCCCAAGACGCGCAGCGGAAAGATCATGCGCCTCATCATGCGCAAGATCGCGGCGGGCGAATACGAGTGCATGGGCGACGTGAGCACGCTCGCCGAACCCGAAGTGGTCG
>JAYVCN010000129.1:0-6202 GCA_043749875.1 Candidatus Eiseniibacteriota bacterium
GTCTCCGGCGCTTGCGCCAGATGTTCCAACGCCTGGCGCAGGTTGGCCTCGCGGTCACCCAGATTCGAGCCTAGTCCGATGTATGCCTTCACGCCGTTCGCTCCCTGCTTACTTCGATCACCGCCCGGCCGCCGGTGGTCCAACCGAGATTCTGCTTGGAGATCCGCACCCGCACGCGCCGTATCGAGAACCGCTCGAGGATGGTGCTGGCCACATGCGCCGCCAGTTTCTCGAGCAGGTGGTAGCTCTGCCCCTCGACCACTTCGCGTACCGTACGGTAGAGCATGTCATAGTCCACCGCGTCTGCGAGCTTGTCACTGGACTCGGCCCGATCGTCCATCGGGATGAGTTCCAGATCCACCTCGAGCCGCTGCCCCGCTTCCTTCTCGTAGGGGCGCGCACCGTGGTGGCCGAAGACCGATAGCCCCTCCAGCCGGATGGTAGCCAAGTCGTTGCCTCCGAACACGCTCCGTTCCGAACCTCGTGTCCGGTGTAAGCGCAGATGGAGCAAGTCTAGGCGCCGTCCCGGAGGCGGTCAAGGACCACAGTGACAGCAGGTAGAGTGGCTGCCACGGCGGACGCTCGCGCTTGCGCGGGCGAGTCGCGCGTGTGGCGGACCGCGGGAGCCACAACCGGACATGAGAGTGATTTCTCGAAATGTCTTGCGTACGCCCACCCGCCTCTCGCAATGTGCTGGCGTCCTGCGAGGGACAGGCTAGGCCGCGAGCGATCGGCGCGGGCCCACGTTCACCCACATCCCCCCGACAGGAGCGCTCCGTGGCCGCACGCGGCATCCTCAGGGCGCTCGCATTGAGCGCATTGTTCCCGCTCGTCAGTGCAGCGCAGATGCATCCAGCGCCCACGGCGGATGTGGTGACGCGGTTGCGCCGGCACCATCACGCGGGCGACTGGTGGCGCATCACGACCGACTCCACGCGCTACGAAGCTCGCGTCAGCGCGATCGATGCGCAGGGACTCGCGGGGCTCACGACCCGGCGCTCCGCCCCGCCGACGCCGGAGCGGATCGCGTGGGGCCAGATCGCGCGCATCGATTTGCGGAAGGCGCCCAGCCTCGGCAGGCGCATCACCTGGGGGATTCTGGGCATGAGCGCCGGGTTCATCCCGCTCGCGAACGGACATGCCAACAGCAATCAGCCCGGGTACTACCTGCTCGCGGGCGCGACCGCGGGGGCCGTCCTCGGCGGCTATGTGAGCGAGGAGAACGTGCACGAACAAGCGCTCTACGTGGCACCGACGGGCAGCTTGCCAGCCATCGTCCCGGTCGTCGCGGCGCGGGAGACGGCGCGACCGGAGACCGCATCGGTCGTGCTGCCGAGCGGATTTGTGCTGGCGGTCCCCGACACGGCCGCGACGGACACTCCCGCGGCCACGACGCCGGCAAGCGCGCTGCCCGCGCCGAGCCCGCCCACCGATGCGTCGTCGGCCGCGACCGCTCCGGCGACCTCTCCCGCCGCGGCCAGCTCGCCAGCGATCGAGCGCGCCTGCCGGCGCATCTCGCCGCAGAATCTGCTGCGGATCGACGGCGACTTCGGAACGTTCCACGGCTACGCCTCGAGCATCGGGCCAGAGGGACTGGGTGGCCTGCGTGTGGAGACCCGCTACCCATCGGTGCAGCCTCCACGCTCGCTCAGCTGGGACCGGATCGACCGCATCGAGATGCACGGGGGCAATGCCGGTAGGGGCGCGCTGAGCGGTGCGCTTTCGCTGGGTGCTGCGGCGGGCTTGCTGGGCGCGCTGCTGGGCGCGGCGCTGGGCTCGAATAACTCGGAGTCGGGTTCGGTCGCCGCGGAGTTCGGCGTGGCCGCATTCGGTGTCGGCGCCGGCGTCGGCCTGCTGATGGGTGGCGCCATCGGGGCCACGATCTCGGGCTGGCACCTCGTGTACCAGCGACCATGAGCGCGCGGATCCGAGCGACGACGTTCGGAGCGCTCGCGCTCCTGCTCCCCGCCGCGTTCAGCACCGGGGCGCGCGCGGCGCTAGCCTACCCGACGCCGGCCCCGAGCGTCATCGCCGAGCTACGCCATCAGTACCGGCCCAAGGACTGGCTGCGCGTGACCACGGATTCCGCTCGCTTCGTGACGCGAGCGCGCGTCGTGAACGAGTACGGACTGGTGGGGCTCTCGATTGCGGACCGGGACCCCCGTCGCCCCACGCAGGTGCCGTGGGCGAGGATCGCGCGCATCGACGTCGAGACGAACCATCGCGCGCTCGTGCAATTCATCACGACCATGGTCTTCGCCGGCATCGAGCTGGCGAGCTTGCCTTCGGCTCCGAGCACGACCTTCTCCATCGCTGCCGCGGGCGGTAGCCTGCTCGCCGGAGCCATCGGCACCCGGATGCTGCACGAACGTCCACTCTACGTCGCGCCCGTTCCCACCGCCGACCCCGCGTTGCTCGTGCACCCGTCACCGCCGTCGCCGGACGTCCACCGGGCGCCATAGCGAGCGCCGAGCGCTGCTCACACCGCCACGCCGAACTCCCGCAGTGCCTCGTTCAAGCTCGTCTTGGTGTCCGTGCTCGGCTTGCGCTGGCCGATGATCAGCGCGCACGGCACACCGAACGTCCCCGCCGGGAACGCCTTCGGCCGGGTACCCGGGATCACCACGCTGTTGGGCGGCACGAACCCCTTCGCTTCGACCGGGCTCTTCCCCGTCACGTCCACGATGCTCGTGCTCGCGGTGAGCACGACTCCAGCGCCGAGCACAGCGCCCGCGCCGACGCGTACGCCCTCGACCACGATGGCGCGCGAGCCGATGAACGCGTCGTCCTCGATGACGACGGGCGCGGCCTGCGGCGGCTCGAGCACGCCACCGATGCCGACGCCGCCCGACAGGTGCACCCGCCTGCCGATCTGCGCGCAGGAACCGACGGTGGCCCACGTGTCCACCATCGTGCCCTCGCCCACGCGCGCACCGATGTTGACGAAGCCCGGCATCAGGATGACGCCCCGCTCGAGGAAGCTGCCGTAGCGGGCCACGCCCGGCGGCACCACGCGCACGCCGGCCGCTTCGAGATTCCGCTTGGGTGGCACCTTGTCGAAGAACTCAAGCTCTCCCGCCACGAGCGGCACGCTCACGCGCATGCGGAAGTAGAGCAGGATGGCCTGCTTCAACCAGGCGTGCGTCTCCCACTGTCCTGCAGCGTTCGCCGGAGGCGAACAGACCCGCACATCACCCGCGTCCAGCGCCGCCACCGCGCCCTCCACCGCGCCGCGCAGCGACGCGTCGTCGAGCGGGCGCGTGCCGGCGTAGCCCTCCTCGATGGTGCGCTGCCAGCGTTCGAGCGGGTAGGCACGCGTGGCCAGCGGAGCGGTCACAGTTTCGCTCCCGCGAGCTGCCCGAGCCGCGCGATGGCATCGTTGCATTGCGCCAGCGTCGGCACCAGCGCCCAGCGCACATACCCCTCCCCGCCCGGTCCGAGGAACGATCCGGGTGTGGTCACGAGCCCGAGTTTCAAGAGTGACTCGACGAAGCCGACATCGTCTCCATCCGGAGCTCTCATCCACAGGTAGAAAGTCGCCTGCGACGCCTCCACCTTCCAGCCCCGTCGTGCGAACTCGGCTAGGAACAGCAGGCGCTTGGCCGCATACACCTCGCGCGTGGCGGGTGTGTGCGCGTCGTCGTTCCACGCCACGATGGCCGCGTCCTGGATGAAGTCGGGTGTGGCCACACCGACGCTGGGGCGGAACTGCTTCAACGCCTCGATCAGCTTGGGGTCGCCGGCCATGAAGCCCGAACGGAAACCGGTCATGGCCGAGCGCTTGGACAGCGTGTAGAGACCGATCAGGTTGTCGAGACCATGCGAGAGCAGCGTTCCCGGCGCGTCGCCCTCGAACCACAGGTCGCCGTACGCCTCGTCGCTCGCCACCCAGAAGCCATGCCGCCGCGCCAGCGCCACGATGCGCGCGGCGGTTGCGCTGTCGAGCACGGCGCCGGTGGGATTGTGCGGCGAGTTGAGCCACAAGAGCGCGGTGCGCTTCCACACCCCCTCCGGCACGCGGTCCGGATTGAAGCGCCAGCCGTCGGCACTTTGCAGGGGTGAGAAGTACGGCACTCCCCCGGCGTAGCGCGCGCCGCCTTCGTATACCGGATACGCCGGCGTGGGAATCACCACCGCGTCGCGCGCCGAGCCGGGCGAGACCATCGCGAACGCCATGGTGAACACCGCCTCCTTGGTGCCGTTCGCGGGCAGCACGTGCAGCTCCGGGTCCACGCGCACGCCGTAGCGCCGCTGGAGCCATGCGGCGCATGCCGCGCGCAGTTCCGGCTTGCCGTTGGTAGCGGGGTAGCTCGACACCGCCGGCACTGCCCGTTTGAGCGCTTCTCTGATGAACAACGGTGTCTCCTCGCGCGGGTCGCCCATGCCGAAGTTGATGCTGGCGACACCCGCCGGGGCTAGTTCGCGGCGCCGGCGCTCGAGTTTCACGAACGGGTACTCGACGCCGCTCGTGAGCAGCGGGTGGAGCGGCCCCGGCACCGCGGCGCTCATGCGGGCCCCCGGGTCAAGAACGCGGCCAACTGCTCGTAGATCACGCCCAGATTCCCGATTGGACAGTATTCGTCTGCGCGGTGACACATGTCCGGAATGCCCGGGCCATAGTTGAACGCCGGGATGCCCGCGGCGGTGAAGCGTGCCACGTCGGTCCAGCCCTGCTTGCCCGCGACGCGCGCGCCGCTCATGCGCACGAAGCGCTGCACCTCGGGATGGTCGAGACACACCGCGCCGGGCGCCGCCTGGTCCACCACCTCGAAGCCGAATGCCGGCGGCACGTGCGTGCGCAACTTGGCGATGGCCTGCTCGATGGTGCGCTCGGGCGTGAAGCGGTGGTTCAGGTTCACCACCATCTCCGCGGGCACGACGTTGCGTGCTGTGCCGGCGCGCACGGTGGTGACCTGCAGCGTCTCGCGATACTCGAGCCCTTGCAGCTTCGTGCTCGAGACCGGATAGCGCGTGATGTCCATGAGCCACTGCGCCCCTTCGGCGACGGCGTTCTTCCCCTGCCACGGCCGCGCCGCATGCGCGGCGATGCCGGGCACGCGCACCTCGACGTTCAGAATCCCGTTACAGCCCATCTCGACCGCGAGATCGGTGGGCTCGAGGATCACGGCCAGGCTCGCCTCGCGCAGCCACGGCGATTCGTCGAGCACGCGCCGCAAGCCATTCTGCGCAGCCGGCCCCTCCTCGGCATCGTAGAACACGCACGCGAGGTCACAGCGCAGTGCGTCAAGGTCGAGCGACTCGGCGAGCGCCAGCATGACCGCGTCGCCGGCCTTCATGTCGGTGGTGCCGACGCCGAGGATGCGGTCGCCGATCCGGTGCGCCGCAGCATTTCCCTGCGGCGGAACGGTGTCCGTGTGCCCGGCCAGCACGACCAGCGGCCGGCCCTGTCGCGGCGCGCGCCATACAATAGAGAGCCCGTGTCGGATGACCTCGCCGCGGCTCGAAGCGGCAAGCCGGTGCGTGATCCAGTCGACGATCTGCTGCTCGTTCCCCGTCACGCTGGGGATGTTCACCAGCTGTTCGAGCAGATCGGCGAGCGCCGTGGCGGTGACGGGCATTGTGGTTAAAGCCTCCGTGTAAGGGCGAGCGGCCAAACTAGCACTGGACCTGCGCTTGCGCCACGAGGGCTGCGGCGCCTAGCGTGAGCCCCATGCCCGAATCCACCGCGCTACGACTGACTGGCCGCGACGTGATGCCATTGCTGCATCGCACCACCACCAACGCGCTCGCCGACCTCCTGCCGGGTGGTGCACGCGCCACGTTGTTCTGCGATTTCCGCGGGCGGCTGCTGCATCGCGCGCTGGTCGCGGTGGCGGCCGACGGCGCGGTGTGGTTGCTGCGCCCCGATGCACCCGGCGCCGAGCTCGCCGTCGCGGTGGACCGCATGGTGTTCCGCGATGACGTGCACATCGAGGATCGCTCGGGCGAGTTTTCGGTTGTGCTGGCGGACGCAGCGCCCGGCGATGTCGGGGTGCTCGGTGAGCGCGACGGCGTACCGCTCGCCGCGGCGACCGGAAACGGTGCACTGCTGGCGCTCGACGGACGCGTGGCGATGAGCGAGAGCGAGCGCATCGCACGATTGATTCCAAGGCACGGCCACGAGATCGCCGAGGCATTCAATCCGTTCGAGGTCGGGCTCGCTGGCGAAGTGCACTTGAACAAGGGCTGCTTTACCGGGCAG
>JAYVCN010000130.1:0-4050 GCA_043749875.1 Candidatus Eiseniibacteriota bacterium
GCCGGGCTCGTGCAGACCCTGGCGCGGCAGTTCGCGTTGCCGGTCGCCGACGTCGGCAAGCTCACCTCCGCGAACCGCGAGGCGGTGCAGCTGGTGCCCGAGCATCTCGCGCGCGAGGCGCAGTTGCTGGCGCTGGCGCTGCACGGCACCACGCTCGAGGTGGCCGTCGGCGATCCGCTCGACGTGGTCGCGCTCGACCATCTGCGCGCGCTCACCAACTGCACGCTGCACGTGTTCGTGGCGCAGCCGTCCGAGTTGAACGAAGCGATCGACCAGTTCTATTCCGAACTGCGCGCGACCGAGCATCTGGGAGAAATCCTCGACAATATCGATGTCACCGCGAGCCGCGCCGAGGAGCAGGAGGTCGACCTCGCCGCACTCCGCCAGCAGGTCGAGGATGCGCCGGTCGTGCGGCTCGTGAACCTGATGATCGCAGAGGCCATCGACGCGCGCGCCAGCGACATCCATGTGGAGCCCGCGCGTGATCGCGTCACCGTCCGCTTTCGCATCGACGGTGTGCTGCACGAGGTCATGAAGCCGCCCAAGCATCTGCAGATGGCCATCATCTCGCGCATCAAGGTGCTTGCCGACCTCGACATCGCCATCCGGCTGCTGCCGCAGGACGGCCGGTTGACCGTTCGCCTTCCCGACCGCGAGGTGGACCTGCGCGTCTCCACGCTGCCGACGTCCCATGGTGAGAAGGTCGTCATGCGCCTGTTCGACAAGAGCGCATTCGAGCGCCGCGTCGAGAACCTGGGCCTCGAGGGCGCCACGCTCGAGGCGTTCCGCCGCGCCATCCGCCAGCCGTACGGCATGATCTTGATCTCGGGCCCAACCGGCTCCGGCAAGACGACGACGCTTTATTCGGCGCTGCAGGAGATCAAGAGCGTGCACCGCAACCTGGTCACGGTCGAGGACCCGATCGAGTACCACATCGACAGCGTCACGCAGGTGCACGCCAACCAGAAAGTCGGCATGACGTTCGCGCGCGCGCTGCGCTCGATCCTGCGCCAGGACCCCGACGTCATCATGGTCGGTGAGATCCGCGACGCCGAAACTGCTGACATCGCGGTGAAGAGCGCGCTCACCGGCCACCTGGTGTTCTCCACGGTGCACGCGAACGACGCGCCCGGCACACTCACGCGCCTCGCCGATATGGGCGTGCCGCGCTACCTCGTGGGCTCCGCGATGGCGCTGGTCATGGCGCAGCGCCTGGTGCGCCGCGTGTGCGAGCGCTGCAAGGAGCTGGTGCTGCCCGAGCCCGAGACGCTCGCTGCGTTCGGCACCGACGCCGAGCTGTTGCGCGGGCGCCCGGCGCCGCGCGGGCGCGGCTGCATGGCGTGCAAGCAGACCGGCTACGCCGGTCGCGTGGCGCTGTTCGAGGTGCTGGAGCTCAACCGCGACGTGCGCCGGCTGGTGCTGGACGGCGCGAACGAGGACGAGATCAAGAAGCGCGCGATCGCGGACGGCTTCGTGACGCTGCGCAAAGCCGGCATTCGCAAGGTCATCGAGGGCATCACCACGCTGGACGAGGTGCGGTCCGCAACACTGGGGGACGCCGACTGATGCCGAGTTACTTCTACCGCGCACGCGATACGTTTGGCCGCTCCCACGAGGGCATCGAGGTGGCCTCGTCGGAGGACGAGGTCCTGCGCGCGCTGTCGCAGATGCAGCTGACGCCCGTGCTCATCGAACCGCGCACCATGAACGGCAATGGCAACGGGAACGGCAATGGGCACGCGAACGGCTCCGCCGCGCTCGCGCGCCCGGCTGCGGCGGAATCCGCGCCGGCCTCGTTGCTGGCGCGACTGTTCCGCCGCCGCGTGGAGCCCGGCTCGGTGGCGCTGTTCGCGCGCCAGCTCGCCACCATGCTGTCCGCCGGGCTGCCGCTGGTGCGCGCGCTGCGCTCCATCGCTCGCGACCATCACGACCCGCGCCTGGCGAGCATCCTCGAGCAGGTCGGCGACGACGTGCAGAAGGGCGAATCGCTGGCCGGCGCGCTTGGCCGCCACCCCGAGGCGTTCGGCGAGGTGTTCGTGAGCCTGGTGCAGACCGGTGAGGTGAGCGGCTCGCTCGACGAGGTGCTCGACCAGACGGCCGGTTACTTCGAGCGCGCCGAGCTGCTGCGCTTGAAGGTCGAGGCGGCGCTGCGCTACCCCACGTTCATCCTGTCGTTCGCGGGATGCGTGCTGCTCGCCATGTTCTTCAAGATCATCCCGATGTTCTCGGATATCTACTCGCGCTTCCGAGTCCAGCTGCCCGCGCCGACCCGGCTGCTGCTCGGCATGAGCCACGCGCTCACCAACAACGCGTTCGCGGTGCTGCTGGTCCTGATCCTCGGCGGGTTCGCACTCTCCGCCTGGCTGCGTACGGAGGCTGGTCGTATCCGCTTTGATGCGATGAAGTTCCAAGTTCCGCTGTTCGGGTCGCTGGTGAAGCTTTATGCCATGACCCGCTATGCCCGTACACTCGGCATCCTGGTCGGCAGTGGCACGAACATCCTGTACGCACTGCGCGTGTTGCGGCCGGTGCCGGGAAACCTGCTGGTCGCGAAGGCCATCGACAGCGTCCGCACGCAGGTCGAGGGTGGCGCCTCGCTGTCGCGCGCCATGGCGGAGACAGGAGTATTTCCCGACATGCTGATCCAGATGACGTCCACCGGCGAGGAAACCGGCCGGCTGGACGAGATGCTGTCGCGTACGGCGGACTTCTACGAACAGCGGGTGACCGCGAAGGTGGAAGGACTGTCGTCGCTGGTGGAACCCGTGGCCATCGTGCTGCTCGGGTTGGTGATCGCACTGATGCTGGTGGCGTTGTACCTGCCGATCTTCAACCTGGGACATGCGATGCAATCGGGGATGTTGCGCCCCTAGCGAGGGGCAGAGTGCCGCCACGTGGCGAGTGGCGGATCACTCGGATGGGGTGGGTTCGCGCGAGCGCGCGGGCCCGCTTGAGGTGAACGATTCGGAAGCGAGGAGGATCTCAGTCATGCGAAAGAGCCAGGCGGGCTTCACCCTGATGGAGCTCATGGTCGTGATCGTGATCGTGGCGATCCTCGCCGCGGTGGCCGTGCCTTTGTACGTGAACTACGTCAAGGACGCACAGCGCACCGAGGCGAAGGGCGCGATCGGCGCGGTGATCACGGCGGAGCAGACGTGGTACCAGCTGAATAGCACCTATGTGACCGACACGTTCGTACCGAACGCGGCGTCCCCGCAGAAGCTCAATTGTGACCTCACGGACGCGCTCAACAACTGGACCATCGCGGTCACCAACGCGGATGCCAATGGCTTCACCGTGGTCGCGACAGGTAAGTCCGGTGCGTCGACCTTTGGGCGCTCCGTCACACTCAACTATTCCCGGTCCGGATTGCCGGCCGGAACGAATCCATGGACTGAGAACTGACCCGTTCTCATTTTCTCCCCCCTCGAGTCCGACGGCCGCCTCACCGCGCGCTACGGACCCGGAACGCGACGGTGTCCCGATGCTGAACGAACGCGGCTTCTCGCTCATGGAGGCCCTGACCGCCGCCACGATCTCGGTGATCGCGGTGCTGGGCTTGGCGTATTCGTTCGGCGTCGGTCGTGGCCTGGTGGACCGCTACGAGGTCGCGCGCGCGGCGCTCGGCGAAGCGCAGTCCCAGCTCGAGGCGCTCACGCTCCTGCCCAACTCCGATCCGACGCTCGCGCTCGGCTACATGGGCACGCCGACGCCGTTCCGATACGAGGGGACCACCCTCGGCGACGAGTCCTGGCGTGTGGTCGCCTACGACGAACCCAACCTGCCCGGCACCGCCAACTTCAAGCGCGTCATCATGACCGTGCGCTGGCGGCAGTCCACGCGCGCCGATTCGGTATCGTTGGAGCGGCTGTGGCAGCCATGACGCCGCCGCTGCGCAATGCGCGTGGGCTCACGCTCACCGAGGTCGCCGTGGTGATGATCCTCGGCACCATGATCATGGCGGGGATGGTGGGCTTCTACCTGTCGAGCCAGGGGCTGTGGCTCGACGCCTCGACGCAGGCGATCACCCAGCGCGAGGCCACGCTGGTC
>JAYVCN010000131.1:0-4126 GCA_043749875.1 Candidatus Eiseniibacteriota bacterium
TCGGCGTCGTGCGCGAGCCGTTCCCGGCACCATTCGGTGTTTGGCTCCACTCCCAGCTTCACCACCACGCCCGCGCACGCCAGCTCGCGCTCGCCGCCCGCGTCGGCCACGCGCAACGCACGGAGCTCCGAGTCCCCCAGCACCGCCAGCACGCGCGTGTGCTCGAGCACGCGCGCGCGCGGCTCGGCCGCCAGGCGCTCACGGAACTCGCGCCGTGCGCGCACGCTGCCGCGCGCGAGCAGCGTCACCTCGCAACCGGCCGCCGCGAGCAGCAGCGCGTTCTCGAACGCCGCGTCGCCGCCGCCCACCACCACGACGCGCTTGCCTGCGAGCTGGTCACGATCGCGCGTCGCCGAGTACGACACGCCGTGCCCTGCCAGCTCGAGTTCTCCCGGCACACCGAGTCTGCGCCGCCGGGCGCCGCACGCGATCAGCAGCGCACGCGCGTCGGCGCGCGAGCCGTCCGCAAGCACCAGACCCGGCCGCTCGCCCGGCTCGAGCGACTGCGCGTGCGCGCCGTAGCGAACCGGGATGCCCGCTTCGGCGAGCTGTCGCGCGTACGTGCCGGCGATGGCGCGGCCGTCGCCCGCGGGCACTCCCGGAATCTCGCGCGGATGGAAGTACACGTGCAGCAGCTGCCCGCCGGGCTCGGGTCCGTCCTCGATGAGTTGCACGTCCAGGTGCAGCGAGCGCGCCCACAGCGCCGCCGACACGCCGGCCGTGCCGGCCCCGACGATGATGAGTTCGGCCGTCACGTAGTCCCCGCCTCGCCCAGCGCCAACGCGACCTCCCAGAACGTCTTGGGTGGCGGGGTGGCGAAGCCGTGCCGTTGCGCGAGGCGTCGCAGGCAGTCGAGCCGCTCGGGCGTGAACTCCGCAGAGGCGTTACCCGTGGCACGCAGCCGCACCTCCACGGTCACGCCCGGCACGCGCCGCACGCGCGCCACGGCGGCGGCACGCAGCACGAAGTCCCAGTCCTCGCTGTAACGAAAGCTGGCATCGAAGCCGCCCAAGCGTTCGAACAATTCCCGCCGCACACCCCACGCGCTCGGCGGCAGGTAGCCGTTGGAACGCATGAGCGCGTTGTCCCAGTCGCGCGCCAGCAGGCGGCGTGCGAGCGGCGTGCGCGTGCCATGCTCGTCCAGCTGTTCCTGCACCACCTCGCTGTCGCGCCACGCAAAGCCGACGCTGGGATCGGCGAACGCCTCGACCAGCCCGGCCAGGTGCCCCGGGTGCCAGACATCGTCGTCGTCCAGGAACGCCAGCACGTCACCGCGCGCGCCCGCAGCGGCGGCATTCCGTGCCGCGCCAGCCTGCCCGCACGACAGCGGCAGCAGCGTCAGCTCGAGCAGCGCCGCGCCCGCGGCCACGTCCGCCGAGGTGCCGCCGCCATCGTCGCCCACGCGCACCTCGACTGGCGCATGCGATTGCGCGGCAACGCCGGCGAGCGCGTGGGCCAGCAGTTGGGGCCGGTCGTGCGTCACCACGATCACGCTCACCGTGGGCAGCGGGCTCACGTGGCTAGCCTCCAATGCTCATGAGCCCGCGGCTCAGCGCTCGGGTGTGAGCCGCAGCGAAGCGGCCCAGCGCGGGTCCGCCAGCTCGCCGCGCACGGCGCACGTCTCGACAAGTCCGCGCTTGCGCACTCCGCGCATCTCCATGCACAGGTGGCGCGCCTCGAGTATCACCGCCACACCCCGTGGCTTGATCAGCTTTTCGAGATGGTCGGCCACTTGCTGGCCGAGGCGCTCTTGCAGCTGCGGACGGTGCGAGTAGTGCTCGAGCAGTCGCGCGGCGGCGCTGATGCCGACCAGCGTGTCGCCTGGCAGGTACGCCACCAGCGCCCGGCCGAAGAACGGCACGAAGTGGTGCACGCAGAGGGAATAGAACTCGAGCTCGCGCACCACGACCAGTTCGCCCTGCCCGGCGTGCGGAAACGAGACCAGGTCGGGATGCGTCGCTGGGTCCAACCCCGACAGCAGTTCGCGGTAGAGGTCGGCCACGCGCGCGGGCGTCTGCATCAGCTCGGGCTCAAGCTCGGCGGATAAGCCCAGCGCGCGGATCAGCTCGGCCACCGCGCGTTCGACCGCGGCCTGCTCGGCGCTGCCTTGCCGGGTGTTCCCAGCCATCGCGTCCCCCGGAGGTGCCCGAATATGGCACGGGCCGGCGACTCGCCGGCCCGCGCACATGGAGCGGAAGAGGGGATTCGAACCCCCGACCCTCACCTTGGCAAGGTGATGCTCTACCGGGCTGAGCTACTTCCGCGAACAAGAGCGGCGGCGAAAGTAAGTCGCACGGCGGCAATCGTCAAGCCCGACGGGCGCCCGCTGCACGGGGCTCGAGCCGCGCTTGCGCCGCGCGGCACGACCGTCTATCCCTCCGCGTGTGAATGTCCTGGTCCACAAGTACGGCGGCACGTCGGTGAACGGCCCGGATCGTATTCGCGCCGTGGCCCGGCGCATCGCCGCGGCGCGCGCGGCGGGCGACTCGCTCGTCGTGGTGGTGAGCGCGATGGGCGATACGACCGACGAGTTGATCGCGCTCGCGCATCGTGTGTCACCCCTGCCATCCCGCCGTGAACTGGACATGCTGCTCTCGACCGGCGAACGCGTGTCCATGGCGCTGCTGGCCATGGCACTGCACGACCTCGGCGTGAGGGCCATCTCGTTCACCGGCTCGCAGAGCGGCATCCTCACCGACGAAGCGCATGCCAACGCGCGCATCGTGGGCGTGAAACCAGACCGCATCCGGACCGCACTCGATGCCGGTCAGGTGGTGATCGTCGCGGGTTTCCAGGGCGTGTCACCCGTGACCAAGGAGATCACCACGCTCGGCCGCGGCGGCAGCGACACCACCGCCGTGGCGCTGGCGGCGGCACTCGGGCGCGTGCGCTGCGAGATCTATACGGATGTCGCTGGCGTGTTCACGGCCGACCCACGCGTGGTGCCCGGCGCGCGGCTCGTGCCGCGCATGGGATATCGCACCTGCTCGGCGCTCGCCCACCTCGGCGGACGCGTGCTGCACGCACGTTGTGTGGACCTGGCCGCGCGCGAGCGCGTGCCGCTGGCCGTGCGCAGCTCATTTCACGACGCACCCGGATCGGAAATCTCGGAGGATACCGTGGAGGCTCCCAGAGTCGAAGCAGTCACGCACCGCGCGGATGTGTCGCTGGCCATCGCCGAGGGCAACGCGGGCGGCAAGGGCGAGGCGCGCGGCATCCTGGAATCGGTGGCCGAGCAATTCCCCGCGCTCGAACTGGTGGCGCACGAGCAGGCCAGCGAGACGCACGGCGCCATCGTATGGATGGGCGAGCAGGCGGACGTCGTGGCGCTGCAGGGCCGATTCCGCGAGCTGCGTGGCCCCGGCGGCGAGTGGCGCCTCGATGTGGTGCACGGTTCGGCGTTCGTGTCGCTGATCGGGCTGGGGTTGGGAGCCGCAGAAGCAGCGCGAGCCGAGCGAGCGCTCGAGAAATCCGGCGTGCCGCTGGTGGCGTTGCGCGTGACCGCGGCGGCACTGGTGTTCCGCGTGGACACGCAGCGCGCCGAGGACGCGGTCAGGGCGCTGCACGCGGAGTTCATGGGATAGCGCTGTCGCGCTGGAGGGCGCAGTTCAGGACCGAGCGACGGCAAACCGGTGGTCCCAGCACGGGTTACAGACGGCGAAATATCTCCCATCGCGAGTCATATTCGCGGGTGTATCCTGCCTCGTAACGGACCGGGCTCCGCCGATCATCATGGCAAGACCGCTGGAGGAGGCAGCATGTTCATCCGCCCTCGTCGCCCGCTCGCTTCAGTCCCCGCGAATCTCGCCCTGGCGCTCGCCGCGCTCGCGCAACTCGCATTGCTCGCGTTCGCACTCACCGCCTGCACCCGCGAGCGCGCGGAAGCTCCTGCGACCGCCGCGAACTCGTCCACGGCCGGGCGATTGCTCGGTGTCGGGCCGTCGAGCCTCATGCGCCCGAGCTTCGGCCGCCCGGCCGGCCTGACCGGACTCGGCAGGGTCGAGTACCCGCTCGCTGTGGGCAACCGCTGGAATTACACGATCCACACCCGCTCGACCATCGTCGCACCGTCCGGGCCGCAGGAGCCTTCAGACTACGATTATCCGTGGACGGCCGAGATCACCGA
>JAYVCN010000132.1:0-2631 GCA_043749875.1 Candidatus Eiseniibacteriota bacterium
ACGCCGCTGCTTCTGGCCTACGCGCCACGCTTCGAACCGTGGCAGGTGGGCGTGTTCGGCGCGGCCTCGGCGGGCGCAGGCAGCACACTCCAGATGCTATTGCTTCGTTGGGTACTGGGCTCCGACTGGGCGTGGGTGAAGCGCTTCGCGCCGTCGTACGAGCGGGTGGAGAAGGTGCTGGCGGGCTCGCCGACCGCATCGTTCATGGCCATCCTGATCGCGCGCGCCACACCGCTTCCCGATGGGCCCATCAAGATCGTCGCCGCCGCGGGGCGCTACCCGCTGCCGCGCTACTTCCTGGCGGTGCTGCTCGGCGGCATCCCGTACTTCGCGCTGCTGGCGTGGCTCGGCCACGAGTTCCCGGTCCCGCCCTGGGCGCTGCTCGCGCTGGTGGTGTCGGTGGCGTTGGTGTTCCTGATCGAACGCTGGAGGAAACGTGGCCGGCCCCGCAAGGACTAGGCTCGCCCGGGCCGTGGGGCGATCACGCGTGCGCGGCGCGAACTTGCGCCCAGCCCCGAACGGGGCCAGGCCGCTGCCGGCCGCCTCCGTCGTGGGCGTGGACACGGGCGGCACGTTCACCGACGTGGTGGCATGGCGCGGCGGGCAGCGCGTGGCGTTCAAGCTGCCGTCCACACCGCGCGCGCCCGCGATGGCGGTGCTCGAAGCGCTCGCGCGCGCGGGCGCCGATCGCGCGACGCGCGTGCGCCACGGCTCCACCGTGGCCACCAACGCGCTGCTCGAGCGCAAGGGCGCGCGCGTGACGCTGGTGACCACGGCCGGTTTCGAGGATGTGCTCGAGGTGGGTCGTCAGGAGCGCCCCGACATTTATGCATTGCAGCCCGCGCGTATTCCGCCTCTGGTACCGCGCGAACGCCGTCTCGGCTCGCGCGAACGCCTGGCCGCGGGTGGCGGCGTGGTGCTGAGGTTGACCGACCGGGAGATCGCTGCCGTCGTCAAGCGCGTGCGGGCCACGCGACCCGAGGCGATCGCTGTGGGCCTGCTGCACGCATGGTCGGCCCCCGCCCACGAGCGCCGGCTTGCAGGCGCGCTCCGCGCACTGGGTGTGCCGGTGAGCAGTGCGGTGGCGCTGGTACCGGAGATCCGCGAGTACGAACGGATCGCCACGACGGTGGCGAACGCGTTCCTGGTCCCGCGCATGCGCGACTATCTGCGTACGCTCGCGGCCAGCGGCCGCGGACAATTCGAGATCGTGCTGTCGCACGGCGGCACTGCACCACCGGCGCGGGCTGCGCGCGAGCCGGTGCGGCAATTGCTCTCGGGCCCCGCGGCCGGACTGCGTGCGGCACTCGCGGCGGCCCGCGCGTGCGGATTCTCCGCGGCGCTGTCGCTGGACGTGGGCGGCACCTCCACCGATTGCGCGTTCCTCGGCGGTCGTGACACCGGCGCCGATGGCCTGCCGCGACGGCGTGGCCGCGAGGTGGCGGGTGTGCCCGTGCTGTGTCCCACGCTCGACGTGCACACGGTCGGCGCGGGCGGCGGTTCCATCGCGCGCGTGGATGCGGGCGGCGTACTGCAGGTCGGGCCCGGGAGCGCGGGCGCCGATCCCGGGCCCGCATGCTATGGCCGCGGTGGCCCCGCCACGGTGACCGACGCGCTGGTCGTGCTGGGCGCCATCGCCGGCGACTCGCTCGCGGGCGGCGCACTGGCGCTCGAGCGCGTCGCCGCGCGCGCAGCCATGACGCGGCTCGCACGCGCGATGCACGCCGGCTCGCCCGAGCGCGCGGCCGAGGGTGTCGTGCGCGTGGTCGAAGCGCGCATGGAGGCTGCACTGCGCAAGGTGTCGGTGGAATCGGGCGAGGACCCGCGCGGCGCCGCGCTGGTGGTGTTCGGCGGCGCGGGCGGGCTGCACGCCTGCGCGCTCGCAGCCGCATTGGGCATGCCGGCCGCGATCTGGCCGCGCGATGCGGGCGTGCTGTGCGCGCTGGGCGCACTCGAGGGTGGCTCGCGTCGCGAACGCTCGCGCAGCGTACTCGTGGACGCACGCAACGAGCACGAGCTGGCGAGCGCCATTCAACATCTCGAGCACGAGGTCCTGAGTGAATTCGCAGTCGCGGAGCGTGGCCATGTCCGGCTCGAGCGTCGCGCGGAGGTGCGTATGCTGGGGCAGGCCCACGAGCTGACCGTCGAGGCGTTGCCGCTGGCGTCGCTCGCCAAGCGCTTCCATGTGGCGCACGAGCGTCGCTACGGGTTCGCCGACCGCGATGCCGCAGTGCAGGTGGTGACGCTCGAGGTGGGCGGGTGGTTGCCGGCGCGGCTGCCGCATGAGCGACGCCTGCCGCTGGTGAGGAGGCGTGTCGCGGCGCGCCCGCAGCGCGTGCGCGCGTGGCTGGCGGGCCGCGCAGCCAAGCTGCCGCTCTGGCAGCGCGAACAACTGGTACCGCGTGCGACGCTGCGCGGTCCGGCCGTTGTCGTGGACGACGGCGCCACGCTGTGGATCGCGCCCGGCTGGCGCGCGCGCGTGCACGCCTCGGGCGCGCTGGTGCTGTCGCCGGGGAGGGACAGCTGAAGCGGCGTTCGAGCCCCGCTCGGCGTTCGAGCCCCGCGCGACGTTCGAGCCCCGCGCGGCGTTCGAGCCCTGCGCGACGTTCGAGCCCTGCGCGACGTTCGAGC
>JAYVCN010000133.1:0-2880 GCA_043749875.1 Candidatus Eiseniibacteriota bacterium
CGGCGACCCGGCCGAGAGCCTCACCGTCGTGGTGACCGGGCGCGTGAAGATCGTGCGCCACGCCGATTCCGGCGACATCATCCTCGAGATGTTCGGCCCCACGGAGACCGCGGGCGTGGTCGCGGTTTACAACCAGATCCCCTACCCCGCCACGGCCATCGCCATGGAGCCCACATTGCTCGTGCGCCTGCCGCGGCGCGACTGGTTCGACCTGCTCGAGAAGGACTCCGGTTTCGCGCGCGCCATGATGCTCCAGCTCACGCGGCTCAACATGTCGCTCACGCGCAAGCTCGCCGCCATGCATGGCAAGCGCGTCGGCGCACGCGTGGGGAGCCTGTTCCTGGCGCTCGCCGACCGGCTCGGCCGCGAGACCGGCGAGGGAATCGAGATCCCGCTGGCGCTGTCACGCCAGGAGATCGCGGAGCTGGTCGGCACCACGGTGGAGTCCGCGATCCGCGTGATGTCGCGCTGGAACCGCGAGGGCGTGCTGGTGACCGGGCAGCAGCGCTTCGTGATCCCGGACCGCGAGCGCTTGAAGGCCGCGGCGAACGTGGAGGACGAGGATTAGCCGCTCGCGCCACCGTGTCGTTATTGCCGCCCGCCCTTCTTCAACTGTCCGAGAAACGCCTCCGGCGGCATGAAGCCTTCCACGCGCGTGTCGGCGACCTCGCGGCCGCCGGCACCCAGGAACACCACCGTGGGCACGCCGCGGATGTCATAGAGCTTGCGCGACGCCTCGGATTCTGGCGCGTCGTACTTGGTGAGGTCGACGTGGTAGCGGTCGAACCGGCGCGCCTCGGCGACCACGTGTTCATTCGCGAACGTGTTCAACTCCATCTCGTGGCACGGCAGGCACCAGTCGGCGGAGAAATCGAGCAACACAGGCCGGCCGGCCGCCACGCTCGCGGCCACCGCGGCCGGGTCGTACGCCCGGAACGTGAGCGTGCGCGCCGCGGCTTGGGCCATCTGCACGCCAACCAGCACGCCGGCGAACAGCGCCAGGCCGCCCGCGAACTGCGTGAACAGCTTGAACGCGCCCTTACCGCCCGCGCTCCTGTCGATGAATCCAAGCCATAGCCCACCGAGCGTGAGCGCCACCGGTAACACCCATGGCGCCAGGTCGGGGACGAAGCCGACGCACAAGTAGTAGACACCGATCGCCGCCATGATCGTGCCGAACCCGTGCTTCACCCACACCATCCAGTCGCCCGAGCGTGGCAAGGCCTGCAGCAGGTTCGAGAACGTGGCGAGGAACAGGTAGGGGAACCCGAGCCCGAGCGACAACGTGAACATGGCGCGCACGCCGAAGCCCACGTCGCCCTTCTGCGCGATCAGGGCCAGCACCGCCACCACGAACGGCCCCACGCACGGCGCGGCGATGATGCCGACGCCGAGGCCGGACAGGAACGCGCCGGCGAAGTTCGTGGCCTGCGCGCCACCCAGCTTGTCCATCAGCCACGACGGCGGCTGCATCTCGTAGAGCCCGAACATGCCGAGCGACAGCACCAGCATGAGCCCGCCGAGCACGACGTTCACCCAGATGCTCTGCAGCGCCGAGCCGAACAGACTTCCCGTCAGTGCCGCGACCACACCGAGCGCGGTGTAGGTGAGGCAGATGCCGAGCACGTACAGGATGGCGGTGGTGAGCACTTTGGGGAGCGGTTCTTTCCGGCGTGCACCGAAGATGCTGACGGTGACGCCGAGCATGGGGAACACGCACGGCGTGAGGTTCAAGAGCAACCCGCCCACGAACAGCGCCAGGAACCAGCCGAAGCCGCCCGCCGCGAGCGCCGCTTCGAGTCGGTTGCGCGCGCCCGCCGAGGTACTGCCGCCGGTGGGCCCGCGGGTGGCGAACGTGGAGCTGCTCTCGGCTCTGGCCATGCTCGCGGCTGCGGTGTCCGGCGCCACCGGCGTGCTGGCCAAGGTGCCGGCCCGAGCCGCGGCGATCGCGACCTGCACCGTGAACGGCACCGTCACCGGGGCCAGGCAGACCTGATCGTTGCAGGCCTGGAACTCCACCGTACCCTTCACCATCTGCACGACCGTGGGCGCGGTGGCGGCGGCGTTCAATGGCACCAGCACGTCGGCCGCGCTGTCGTAAACCAGCAGAGGCTGCTCCTCGAAGGCGAACTTGTGCGACGTCCCCTTGGGATAGCGCGCGGGGCCAGCGCTGAGGCCGGTGGCGCTCCCGAGCGTGACCGTGGTCGGGATGTTGTAGTTGAACGTGGGCGGGTTGGCGTTCACGTGCCAGCCGGGCAGCAGCACGAGGTGCACGGTCACGGTGCCCGTGCCACCGGCCGCGAGCTGAACCGGCGCGGCACTGATCTGCACAAGCTGCTCCGCCGGCGGTGGCGCACCCCCCGCCGACTGCGCGCGCGCGCGCGATGCCACGCCCCACAGCACGAGCACAGCGAGCGCTGCACCCCTCATCCACGAATTCATTCCCCGCTCCCCTCGCGTCATGGCTTCTCCTGTCACAGCCGTCTCATGTGTCCAGCAGTTCCGCGAGCTCAGCAGGCTCGTGTACCGGCTGGCGGCAGGCATAGTCCAGACAGACGTACGCCGTCGCGCGCGCATCCTTCATGGGCAGCGTCGCTGTGAACGGCACCAGTTTCTCGAGCCGTGCGCGGCTCGCCTCGTCCACCACCACCAGGTCCGAGTCCGGTCGCAGCCCAGACTCATACACCGACACCAGCGCGCGCGTGTCGTCCCGTTCGCGCTCGCCCACGATCACCACGTGCCGGGCTGCCCCGGCGCCGCGCTCCATGGCCGCCACCATGCGCGGCATGGCCCACGGTGCCTGGGCGAGCCGGCGGGCGTGGAACGCGAACGAGCGCTCGGCGCGTCCGCACCAGTCGGCGCGCTCGAGCAGCGTGCCGA
>JAYVCN010000134.1:0-12184 GCA_043749875.1 Candidatus Eiseniibacteriota bacterium
GGCGGACTCGCTGTCGCAGCTCCGGGGTGTGAGCGCTCGCTTCGTCGATTACCACCGGCTGGCGGATGGCGTGCAGCACGCCAAGTTCATGATCGTGGACGGGCGGCAGGTGTGGCTCGGCAGCCAGAACCTGGACTGGCGCTCGTTGTCACATATTCATGAGCTCGGTGTGCGCGTGAGCCTGCTGCCCGTGGCGCAGGCGTTCGGCGACGTGTTCGAGACCGATTGGGCCGCGGCCGACAGCACCACCAAGCCGACGCCGGTCGACCGCCATACCGCCAGCTGGCCGCTCACGTTCGAGCAGGACGGCGTGCGCGGCCAACTGTGGGCCAGCGCCAGCCCGCGCCCGCTCACGCCGAAGTCGATCCCGTGGGACCGCGACGTGCTGCTCGAGCGCGTGAACGCCGCCCGGCACGAGATCGTGGCGCAGGTGCTCACGTATGGCGTCGGCGGCCACGGCTCGACCGATTCGACGCTCCACCGCGCGCTGCTCGCCGCGGCAGCGCGGGGAGTTCAGGTGAAGCTCATCGTCTCCGACTGGGAGATCGGTGGGCGCGGCGAGGCCGACCTGCGCGCGCTGGCCGCCACTCCGAACGTTGAAGTTCGCATCTCGCGGGTCGCCGACTGGAGCCGCGGCTACATCCCGTTCGCGCGCGTCGAGCACTGCAAGTACATGGTGGCGGATTCCACCTGGCTGTGGCTCGGCACCAGCAACTGGGAGCCGTCGTACTTCTTCTCGTCGCGGAACATCGCGGTGACGGTGGACCACCCGCCGCTCGCACGGCGCGCACGCGGCATCTTCGAGACCAGCTGGAACGCGACGAGCGCCGTGCCGCTCACCGCGAACTCCCAACTCACGCGCCGCACGCACGGGGAGAAGCCACCGCCGGGGATGACGCTGTACGGGGAGTAGCCCGCGCCGGACTCGATCAGCTCCGTGCCTTCGCACGCACGACCGCGCGCGCACGCGGTCGCCACGTGTGCCGTTCCATGTCCACGCAGCCGCGCCCATCGAAGCGCACACCCTCGTGCTCGAGCCGCATGCGCTGCGTGAGTGCCCCGGACGGGTCGAGCTTGCCGAGCGACAAGCGTCCGCCCGCCGCCACGACGCGGTGCCACGGCACGGGTGAGCCCTGCGGCAAGGCGTGCAGGGCATAGCCGGCAACGCGCGGCGCGTTGGGCATGCCGGCCAGGCCCGCCACCTGGCCATACGTGGCGACGCGGCCGCGCGGGATGCGCATCACGACCTCGTAGACACGCGGGTAGGCACCGCGCGTTGCGGGCAGCGGGCCGGAGTCCGCGCGCTTGCGACGCGGCGGCGCGGCCTTCGCCACTCGTGCCGCGCGCGCGCATTGCTCACGCGAGGCCGTAGCGCTCCCGCAGCAGGCTCACGTGGTGCAGTTCGTGCCCGGCGATGATGTGCGCCAGCGCGCGCACGCTCACCTCGGCATGGTTCGCCGAGCCACGCCGGGTGAGCGCGACATCGTCGAACGATCCGAACAGTGCCAGCGTCGCGGCGCGCACGGCTGCGTACTCGGCGACCAGCTCCGGCAGCGCGCGCCGGTCGAACCCCGCCGCCGGCACCCACGTGTTCTCGTCGAAGCCCGGCAACGGCGTGCGATCCTCACGCGCGAAGCGCAGCGCGCGGTAGCCGAACACGCGCTCGCCATCCATGATGTGCCCGAGCACTTCCTTGACGCACCACTTGCCGGGTGCGTAGCGGAACATCGCCTGCGACTCGTTCACGTCCTTGAGCAGCCGGGGCGTGCTCGCCGCCTGCGCGCGCAAGGCTGCCAGCGCGTCGTCGCCCACCAGTGCGATGTACTTGCCGTAGTACGGGAGGTGTTCGTCGGGCTCGGGCTTCGGGATCTCGGACATGGGGCTCTCCGGGTCAGGACGCATGGGTCGACACGTGCAGTCTCGCGCGAGGGATTCATCGCGCGCAACTGCGCGCACGCGCTCTCCCCGCTGTGATGCGGCGCTATCCGGCCACGCCCAGCGCCGCGCGCAGCTCACGCGCCAGTACCGCATTGGTGGCGATGGCGCCGTCGCCGAACGCGGTGGCGCGACCGTGCCAGTCGGTGAACACGCCGCCGGCTTCTTCAACGATCACGTGCAGCGCGGCCGCATCCCACGGCGACAGCGTCCCGTCGGTCATGAGCTCGGCGCGACCCGTGGCCACCATGAGGTAGCCGAAGCAATCGCCCCACGTGCGGGCTGTGTCAGCACGCGCCGCGAGTGCCTGCCAGAGTCGGCCGCGCGCGGGTGTGCTCTTGAAGTCGGCATCCGTCGCGAGCACGGTGGCCTCGGCCAGCGTGGCCACGCTCGACACGGCGCAGCGCGCGCCGTTCCACCAGCAGCCCTCGCCGCGCGCGGCGGCGATTCGTTCGCGGGCGGCCGGGTAATCCGCCGCCCCGGCCAGCACCTGCTCGTCCTCCACCACCGCCACGAGCGTCCCCCACAGCGGCACGCCCTTCACGAATGCGCGCGTGCCGTCAACAGGGTCGATCAGCCACCGGCGCCGGGCGCCGGACCGCGTCTCGCCGAATTCCTCGCCGAGGATACCGTCCTCGGGAAAACGCGCCTCGATCCACGTGCGTGCGACCTGCTCGGCGTTGCGGTCGGCACGCGTCACCGGTGAGCCGTCCGACTTGGTCTCCACGTCGAGCGCACTGCCGAAGTGCTTGAGGGCTTCGGCGCCGGCGAGTGCGGCGACCTCGGCGACGGCTTGGAGCAAGGTCACGCTCATCGCTTGCCGCCGCGCGCCTTCGCCAATCGTTTCGTGGGCGCGTAGCGGAAACAGTCCACCTGGTGATCGTTCACCATGCCGACCGCCTGCATGAACGCGTACATAATCGTAGTACCGACGAATTTGAAGCCGCGCACCTTGAGCTCGGCGGAGAACGCATCGGACTCCGGCGTGCGCGCCGGGACCTCGCCGATCACCCGGCGCGCGTTCACGATCGGCTTGCCGTCCACGAAGCCCCAGGCGAATGCGGCGAAGCTGCCGAACTCCCGTTGCACATCAAGAAATGCGCGCGCGTTCACCACCGAGGCCGCGACCTTGGCGCGATTGCGGACGATGCCCGCGTCGGCGAGCAGGCGGCGCTGGTCCGCGGCGCCGTACTGCGCCACCTTGCGGGGGTCGAACCGCTGGTAGGCGCGCCGGTAGCTCGCGCGCTTGTTCAAGATCGTGGACCACGACAGTCCCGCCTGCGCACCCTCGAGGATCAGCATCTCGAACAGGTGGCGGTCGTCGCGTGACGGCACGCCCCATTCCTCGTCGTGGTACGCGAGGTAGCGCGGATCGCTCGTGCCGGCCCACCGGCAGCGCCGCTTCGTAGCCGCCACTAGTGCCCCAGCACCAGGCTGGCGTAGCGCCACAACTGCAGCACGAACGCCAGCACGACCATCAGCGCCGAGCCCCACGCCACGCCGAGCAGGACGCGGCTCTCGCGCCGGCCGGCGAACGATAGCGCCTCGGCGGCCACGAACCCGCCGGCGAACCCGCCGGCGTGCGCCCAGTTGTTCACGCTCGGCATGAGGAACCCGAACAGGAACATCACGCCCGCCGACATCCACAGTTGCTGCGCCACCCCGTGCTGCTTCGTGCGGCGGCCGTACACGATGAGCGCGCCGAGCAGCCCGAAGATCGAGCCCGATGCGCCGATCGTGGGCACGCCTGCAGCGAAGTCCGACAGTGCGAAGCCGACGACGCCCGCGACGATGAAGATGACCCACGCGCGCGCTGGGCCGTACAGGTGGACCACGTCGGTCAGGTAGCGTCGCCCGATCGCCATGTTGAACAACAGGTGCAGCAGGCTGCCGTGCAGGAACACGGCGGTGATCAGCGTCCACCAGCGGCCGTCTGCGAGCGCGAACGCGCCGGTCATGCCGAGCACCGCCAGGGCACTGTTGGTGGGTGCCAGGATGTCGAACATGCCCGCCATGCGGAACAGGCCGCGCGGGTCGAGCAACAGCGCGATCACGTAGAGCAGCACGCAGGCGGCGATGATCGCCATCGACAGGTCGAACCCGCCCAGGAACCTCTGTAGCACGGGGCCGTAGCCGAATAGGCCGGGCGCCGGGCGGCCGCAATACGGGCACTTCGGTTCGTTCACGTCCACGAGCTTCCCGCAGTCCGGGCACACCACCGCACCTGAGCGTTTGCGCATTCCCGCAGCATACGCGGCGCCGTACGAAGCGGCCACCGGCGGCGGCGCTTCGGCGGCGGGCTTCCTGCGGCGGCCACGTTGCACCCTGCACGGCACGCGCGCGTGAACGCACGGCGCGCGGGGCGCCGCGCACAACGTCGGTACACACTCCGCACGCACTCGCACGCGGTTGCGGGCGGGCCGGCGCCGGCACATCCGTGGCTCGACCTGTGCAGTGCCCGGGGTCCCGCACCCTAAGGAGACCCGCACCGTGCCCGCAGAAGTCTTCCACGCGCTCGTGTTCTGGCTGCCCGCGTTCCTGTTCTCAGCCACCGTCCACGAGGCGGCGCACGCGTGGGTGGCGCTGCGGCTGGGCGATCCGACCGCGTACCTGGCCGGGCAGGTGTCCCTGTCGCCGTGGCCGCACGTGCGGCGTTCGCCCGTGGGCATGCTGATCGTGCCGCTCATCACGTCGCTGACGCAGGGCTGGACCATGGGCTGGGCGAGCGCGCCGTACGATCCCGCGTGGGCCGACTCCCACCCGCGGCGCGCCGCGCTCATGTCGCTGGCGGGCCCGCTCGGCAATCTGCTCATCGCCGCCGCTGTGTTCGCGCTGATCCAGGCCGGGCTGGCACTGGGCGCGTTCGAGCCGCCACAGACCGCCACCATGCAGCAACTGGTGCTCAACGCCATGCCACTCGACGCGATGCAGGTGGGTGACTTCATCGCCGAGGGACTGTCGGTGCTGCTGGCGCTCAACGTGCTGCTGTTCGTGTTCAACCTGCTGCCATTGCCGCCGCTCGACGGCGCCTCCGTGTGCACCCTCGTGCTGCCGAGGAAGGTCGCATGCTCGCTGCGCGCGGCCATCGCCGCCCCGGGGCTGTCGTTCGTCGGGCTGATCGCCGCTTGGCAGCTGTTCCCTGCGCTCGCCGCGCCGGTGATCGCGGTGGTGGTGCGGCTCCTGTATCCGACACCCTAACGTGAGCCCGACGACGGGCTCGAGCCCCGACAGGCGGGGGAGTCTCGGTGCGGCGGCATCGCTCTGCTTCCTCCTGGCTCTGTCGGCGGCGTGCGAACCCCGCCGGACGGCTTCGGTGGCATGGGATGGATGCGAGTTCGCCGAGGTCGGCTCGCTCGCGTTGCTCCCGGCGGCGATCCAGGACTCACTCGGAGCCCGGCGTGCAGGCGCCGAGGGAATCGCGGAGCGGGGCGCCCGATTCAACACGACCGACGTCGTCCAGCCGGGGCTTCCTATGCGCCGGTTCGTCATCGCGGGCCTGGCCCCCGACGCTGCCATCGTGGCCTACGAGCGAGGTGGGCGCGGCTACAGCGTGGGGATCATGCTCTTCAAGTGGTCGGGCTCGCACATCCAGCGGGTGCGCACCTGGACGACCTACGATCCGCCCGACGGGTTGGTCGGACTGATCAAGGCTGTGCAGGCCGCGAACGCCCCGCGACCGCCGAGGCACGTGCACCGGTCGTTGCGGCCGCACCCCCGGTCGAAGCGCGTGGGGAGCACCCACGCCACCGGCGCGCCGCTGTCCACCGCTTGCGCCCAGCCGACGCGCGCTGCATGATGCGCGCTGTCCGTTCGGGGTGGCTCGCGGAATCGCCGCGCGCC
Organism: Candidatus Eiseniibacteriota bacterium; assembly: GCA_043749875.1. Classification (GTDB taxonomy): domain Bacteria; phylum Eisenbacteria; class RBG-16-71-46; order RBG-16-71-46; family RBG-16-71-46; genus JAIOPA01. The sequence continues at coordinate 5,776 of JAYVCN010000134.1, forward strand.
TGAGAACACACCCGTCGAACCTGAACTGGTTGATACCAGCGTAGGGAAACGGCGAAGACACCGGCTGTTTGAGTGCTCTTCCCCGCCGTCCCCTTCGTGGACGGCGTTGGTGTTTTGGGGGCCGGCCGGAGGCCAGCAACTCCACAATGCGACGCCGTCCGGAAGGCGTCGCGCCGATGTTCACGCACAGCGTCCTCGATTGGACGCTCATTGCCGCTTACTTCCTCTCGCTCGCGTTCGTATGGTCGCGCTCGTGGGGCGCGCGCCCCTCGGTCGAGGACTACCTGGTGGCGGGCCGGCGCGTGACGCTGCCCGCATTCGTGGCGACGCTGGTCACCACCTGGTACGGCGGCATCCTCGGCGTGGGCGAGTACACGTGGCGTTTCGGTGTCGCCAACTGGCTGGTGTTCGGCGTGCCCTACTACCTCGGCGCCGCGCTGTTCGCCGTGTTCCTCGCGCGGCGTGCGCGCGAGGCCGAACTGCTCACGCTGCCGGACCTGCTCGAGCGCAGTTACGGCCGCGGCGCGGCACTCGTTGGGGCTGTGGCGGTGTTCGTGCAGGCCGCACCCGCCGCGTACGTGCTCATGCTCGGAACCCTGTTCGCCGCCATGTTCGGCGGGCCGGCCGTGCCGTGGGTGATCGCGGCCGCGGTGCTGAGCGTGTTCTACGTCGACCGCGGCGGCTTGCGCACGGTCATCCTCACCGACCAGGTGCAGTTCGTGCTCATGTACGGTGGCTTCATCCTGCTGTTGGCGTTTCTTTTCATGCGCCACGGCGGCATCGGGTTCCTCATCCCGCGCGTGCCCGCATCGCACTTCGTGTGGCATGGCGGCAACGGCACCGCCGCGGTGATCGTGTGGTACGTCATCGCGCTCGGCACGATGGTGGACCCGGCGTTCTGGCAGCGCGCGTACGCGGCGCGCGACCCGCGCGTGGCGCGCAATGGCGTGCTGTGGTCGATCGTGTTCTGGATCGGCTTCGATTTCATGACCACTGCCTGTGGGCTCTATGCACGTGCTCTGCTGCCCGGGCTCGCAGACCCGGTGTACGCGTTCCCGCGGCTCGCCAACATGACGCTGCCGCCGGTCGCGCTGGGACTTTTCTATCTGGGCATGATCGCCACGGTCATGAGCACCATCGATTCGTACGCCTTCATTGCCGCCACCACGGTCGGACGGGATCTCATCTGGCGGCTGCGACGCGGCGACCCCGCGCGCATCCCGGCGTGGTCGCGCTGGGGATTGTGGCTCACCACCGCGTGGGCCACGGCGCTGGCGCTGGCGCGCCCGAGTGTGGTGGCGCTGTGGCACGACCTCGGCTCGGTGGTGACGCCGGTGCTGCTGCTGCCCGTGCTGCTGGCGATGGCGCGGCGCGGCCGCCCCGGTCCGCGCGGAGCGTTGCTGATGATGTTGCTGCCGGGCGGCGTGACACTCGGCTGGGTGTTGTGGAAGAGCGCGCCGGGTGCCCGCGGCGCGTATCCGTTGGGAGTCGAACCGATTTATGCCGGGCTGTTCGCTTCGCTCATCGCATGGGCGACGACGCGTTTCATTCGAGAGGAGAGAGTGATATGAAGTTGCACCGTGGGTTCCCCTTCGCGCTCGCGCTGCTCGCGTGCGCTGCTGCCGCGCGGGCCGACGAGCCCGCCAGTCCCGACACGCTCGGCCACGTCGTGCCGATGCCCGTGATCGAGGTGAGCACGTCGCGCGCGGGCGAGCGCCCGAGCGTGGCCGTGACGCGCCTGCGTCGCGATGCGATCCGCGGGCTCGACTGGGGCCAGGACACGCCCATGGCACTTGCCACGCAGCCGGGCGCGTACGCCTACTCCGATGCCGGCAACGGCGTGGGCTACTCGTACCTCACGTTGCGCGGATTCCCGCAGCGGCGCATCAGCGTGCTCGTGAACGGTGTGCCGTTGAACGACCCCGAGTCGCACGAAGTGTACTGGATCGACCACCCGGAGCTGCTCTCGTCCACGTCGGAACTGCAGATCCAGCGCGGCGTGGGATCCGCACTCTACGGCGCGGCAGCGCTGGGCGGCAGCGTGAACGTGGAGACATCGCCGTTCGGCGACGTGCCGCACGCCACGGTGACCAGTAGCGCGGGCTCCTTCGGCACGCGGCGGCTGGTGCTGGAAGGCGACTCGGGGCCGCTCACCGACGGCTGGAATCTGTATGGCCGCTACGCCCGCATCGAGAGCGATGGGTATCGGGAACTGTCCTGGTCGAAACTCTGGTCCTACACGCTTGCAGCGCGGCGTGTCATCGGGAAGCAGTCGTTTCGTGTCAACCTCTACGGCGGCCCGGAGGAGACACATCTCGCCTACCTGGGCATCGCGCCCGAGTATCTCGACGGCGCCATCACCGGCAACGCCGATCGCGACCGCCGCTTCAATCCGCTCACCTACGATGGCGAGCGCGACCATTTCTTCGAGCCGCACTACGAATTGATCCACGCCTGGGCGCCGAGCCGCGCGCTGACGCTGACGCAGACGCTGTTCTGGTACGACGGCCGTGGCTACTACGACGAGCATCGCACTGGCGCGGCCCTGTCGGACTACCGCCTGCCCGGGATCGCCACCACCGACACCACGCTCTACCCGCGCGAGGACTACGACCAGGACGCGAACGGCGTGCTGGTGCGCGACGCACAGGGCCGCGCCACGCTGGTGCGCTTCGACGTGACGCGCCGCCGCGAGGTGGTGAATCGTCACTACGGCTGGCTGCCACGCGCTCGCATCGCGCACGCCGGCGGCGCGCTTACCGTGGGCGGCGAGCTGCGCCTGCACGACGGGCGTCACCTCGGCGCGGTGATCGCCGGTGACCCGCTGCCGCCCGGGACGCCGAACCCGTCGAGCTATTACGACTACCACCCGCGCACGCTGGCGGCGGGACTCTACGCGCGCGAGGAGTGGGATCTCTCTCATGAGCTGCGCCTGACGAGCGACTTGGCGTGGCGCCACGCTAGCTACGCCATGCGTGGCGACCGCTTCGACGGTATCGCGTTCGACCAGCGCTACGACTTCGGTGCACCGCGCATGGCGCTGTCGTGGCAGCCCGCCAAGCAGTGGCAGGCGTTCGCGTCGTATGCGTACGCCAGCCGCGAGCCCGCGTTCCGCGACCTGTACGACGCCGAGGGCGCGGGCTCGGTGCCGCTCTATCGCCGCATCAATGCCGCCACCGGTGTGTACGCGGACCCGCTGATCCGACCGGAGCATGTGCGTGACTACGAACTGGGCGGCTCGTGGCACGTGGCGAACGCGTCGCTCACCGCGAATGCATATCGCATGGACTTCCGCGACGAGCTGGTGTTCGCGGGCCAGTTCGACACCGACTTGGGCTACCCGATCCTCGGCAACGCAGCGCAATCCGTGCACCAGGGCGTGGAGCTGGCCGCGAGCACGTCGCGCCGGTTCGCGCGCGGCGGCGAGCTGGGGCTCGACGGCAACACGACGCTGTCCGACAACCACTTCGTCTCATTCCGCGAGAGCGACGGTCCCACGCCGGCGGAGCAGGTGGTGTTCGACGGCAAGCCGCTCGGCTTTGTCCCCGCGGTCATGGCCAACGCCGGCGTGCGCTGCGCGTGGCGGGGCGTGAGCGCACGGCTCGAGGCGCAGCACGCCGGCCGCATGTTCGTGGACAACACCGGCACGGACGCCAACAGCATCGCGCCGCGCACGGTCTGGAACGGCGCGCTGTCCGCGTCAGGCCGCGTGGCGGGCACGCACGCCAGCGCCACCCTGCGCGGCTTCAACCTCGGCGACCTGCGTTACGCCACCAGCGGCTACATGGACTTCGACAGCCGTGGCGCGCTGGTGCCGACCTTGATGCCGGCGGCGACGCGCAGCTGGCTGGCGGAGCTGCGGGTGGAGTGGTGAGGCGGGAGTGCGAGCGGCCTGGATGACGCGTCCCCCTCGCATCCCCAACTCAAAGCCCCGGACGCGATGGCGTCCGGGGCTCGCACTATTCGACGAAGGCGGCTGTCACTTCACCTCGATGGTCACCTTGCTGATGAACAGCGGCTCGGTCGGCGGACCGTCATCGGGATTGCCCGCGGCTTCCAGCTTCTTGAGCGTATCGAGGCCCTCGACCACCTGACCGAAGATAGAGTACTTGCCATCGAGGCTCGAGTTCGCCTTGAACATGATGAAGAACTGGCTGCCGTCGGTGCCGGGGCCGGCATTCGCCGTGGACAGCACACCGGGCGCGTTGTGCAGAGCCTTGGGGCTGAACTCGCCGTCGAACTGGTAGCCCGGGCCGCCCGCGCCGTTGCCGAGCGGGTCGCCACCCTGCGCCATGAAGCCCTGGATGACGCGGTGGAACTTGAGCCCGTCGAAATAGCCCATGCGCGCCAGGTAGATGAAGTTCGTGACGTGCATCGGCGCCACGTCGGGCTTGAACTTGATCACCATCTCGCCCTTGTTCGTGACCATGTGCGCCAGGTACGACTTGGCCGGGTCGAACTTGACGACGGTGGGGAGCTTGAGTTTGGTGCGCCAGGCCGCGTCCGACTTGTTCGGCGCATTCTTGGTGATCTGCGCATCGATCGACTTGACCACGGCATCGACGCCGGGCGCTGCCGGCTTGGCCGCGGGCTTGGCCTCGGACTTGGCGCCGTCCGACCGGAGCACTTCTTTGGCCGGCGTGGTCTTGGCGACTTCAGCAGTACCCGCCGCGGCAGCGGCGGCGGACTTGTCCTGGGCGCGCGCCACGGCGACGCAGGCCAGAATGGCGGCGCAAGCAAACGTCACCACGGCGTGGATTCGGAAACGCATGCGGAGATCCTCCTCGAAACTCGAAAGGTACGGGGATGTCCGTGCACTGGGCGCGGACCCTCCCATGATGACAAGTCCCGAATCGGGCCGTGTCAGGTAACGCGAAACTGCCTACTGACCCTTACGCCCCCCGAGCGAGCGCAACCAGCGCCCGATCGGGTTGCCGGCCGGCTCGCCGCTGCGCTCGAAGCGCGCCAGCGCCACGGTGATGTTGTCCGGCCCGCCACGTTCGTTGGCGAGCGCGATCAGTTCGCGGCACGCCTCGTCGAGCGAGTCGCCCATGGCGAGCGACGCGATCTCGCTGTCGCTCATCTGCCCGTGCAGCCCGTCGGAACACACGACCAGCGTGTCGCCATCGCGCAGCGGCTCGCCCACCGCGACCACATCCACCTCGACGTCCGGCGCCACGCCGACGCTGCGCGTGACGACGTTCCGCCGCGGATCGTGCCGCGCCTCCTCGGGCGTGAGTTGCTGGCGCGCCACGAGCTGCGCCACGAGCGAGTGGTCGGTGGTGATCTGACGCGCCTGGTGACCGCGTACGAGGTAGGCGCGCGAATCACCGACGTGCGCCACCAGCACCTGGTCGCCGCGCACCGCCAGCACCGTGCAGGTGGTGCCCATGCCGTTCAAGTCGGCGTGCGTGCGGCTGAACTCGAAGATCTCGCTGTTCGCCACCTGCACCGTGCGCGCGAGCGCCGTGGCGGCGTCGTCCGGGTCCGCGGCCACGAACTCGCGCACCACAACGTCCACCGCCATGCGGCTCGCGATCTCGCCCGCATTCGAGCCGCCCATGCCGTCGGCCACCACCAGCAGCGTGTCGGCGGCATGCGCATGGCTGCCGTCCGCGGCCCACATCGAGAAACTGTCCTCGTTGCCGGTGCGCCGGCGCCCGACATCGGTGGCCGCGGCGGTCGCTGTGCGGAACTGTGCAGGGCTCAGGGGTACCCCTTCGGCGTGCAAGGCGGTGTGGTTCCGCGCGGTCCCGCGGGGGGAGCGGGGTGCGAGGCCGGGGACGGGCGCGCGCGGCCCCCGGAAGCTCAGAGCGGCGCATTCTGCCCCGCCGCCCGCGAGCTTTCAAGCGGAGTGCGCTTGAGGATAGTTGGTCGCTTGCTGACCCCAGGTAGCTCCCTGCGGCCCTGCGCGCGCGCAGGGCGGAAAATGACAGGAAACTGCCCGCCAACAATCTCCGGTGCACAAGCGGCCGCTGGGCGGCGCGCGGGCTTGCATCCTCATCATGCTCAGCTAGTCTCGGCAGCCTCACCTCACGCACCCATCCTCCTCAAGGAGACTCGCATGAACAGCACCGCATCGGCCGTCTGGGAAGGCGGCTTGAAGGACGGCAAGGGCAAGCTGACCAGCGGCACCGGCAGCTTCACGGATACGCCCTACACGTTCGCCAAACGCTTCGAGGGCACGGGCGCTGGCACGACACCGGAGGAGTTGATCGCGGCGGCGCACTCGGGCTGCTTCGCCATGGCGACCTCGGGCGAGTTGAATAAGGCGGGTTTCACGCCCACGCGACTGTCGGTCAAGGCCACGGTCACGCTCGAGCCCGTGGACGGCAAGCCCACGGTGAGCGCGTCAGCGCTGGAGCTCGAGGCGGTGGTGCCCGGTATCGACGACGCCAAGTTCCAGGAG
>JAYVCN010000135.1:0-5470 GCA_043749875.1 Candidatus Eiseniibacteriota bacterium
GCGATGACCTGGCCCTGCTGGCCCGCGTCGTCATCATCGTCGTCGTCACTGTCACGCTCGTCGTCCTCGGCCACCGCGACACTGCCGCCGGACTCGCGCCAGGGTTTGCGGGGCTGCGGGGCTGCGCTCGGCGCACCCGCACCGTCGGACGGACGCGAGAACGCGCGCAGCAAGAATGCCAACACCACCACCACGCCGACCGCGACCAGGCCGCCGACGATCCCCTGGTCCACTCCTAGAACTCCGCCGGCTCGGTGTAATCGCCGAACACCTCGCGCATGGCCCCGCGGATCTCGCCCTCGGTGGCGTAGCTGCGCGCCGCATCGAGGATATGCTGCATGAGATTGGCCTCACCGGGGCGCGTCTTGGCTGCCGCGGTCAGCGCGCGCAGCGCGGCAGTCGTCGCATGGTCGTGGCGCGTGCGCTTGACCTCGGCGATGCAGCGCTTCTGCTCCACCTCGACCTGCTCGCCGATGTACATGATGGGGATGTCGAGCTTCTCGTCGGGCTCGACGTACTCGTTCACCCCCACGATGATGCGCTGCTTGCGCTCCATCTCCTGCTGGTACTGATAGGCCGCCGCGCCGATCTCGCGTTGGAAGAAGCCCTGCTCGATGCCGCGCACCACGCCGCCCATGCCCTCGATCTGGCGGAAGTAGTCCTCGGCCTGCTCTTCCATGCGATTCGTCAAGTGTTCGAGGTAGTAGGAGCCGGCGAGCGGGTCGGCCGTCTCGGTGACGCCGGTCTCGTGCGCGATCACTTGCTGCGTGCGCAGCGCGATCTTCACCGCCTTGTCGCTCGGCAGCGCGATGGTCTCGTCCATCGAGTTCGTGTGCAGCGACTGCGTGCCACCCAGCACCGCGGCCAGGCCCTGGAACGCGGTCCGCACGATGTTGTTCTCGGGCTGCTTGTCCCACAGCGAACAGCCGGCGGTCTGGGTGTGGAAGCGCATCAGCCAGCTTTCGCGCTTCTTCGCACCGAAGCGTTCGCGCATGTGCCGCGCCCAGATGCGGCGCGCGGCACGCAGCTTGGCGATCTCCTCGAAGAAGTCGAGATGGCTGTTCCAGAAAAACGACAGCCGCGGCGCGAACTCGTCGATGTCGAGGCCGCGCTTCACGCACTCTTCTACATACGTGAATCCGTCGGCGAGCGTGAAAGCCAGTTCCTGTGCCGCGGTCGAGCCCGCCTCGCGGATGTGGTAACCCGACACGCTGATGGTGTTCCACTGCGGCACATGCTTCGTGGCGAACTCGATCAGGTCGACGATGATGCGCAAGGAAGGCTCGGGCGGGAAGCACCAGCACTTCTGCGCGATGTATTCCTTCAAGATGTCGTTCTGCAGCGTGCCGCGCAGGGCCGCGAACGGGACGCCCTTCTTTTCAGCGTTCGCCAGGTAGAACCCGAACATGATCGACGCCGGCCCATTGATGGTCATGGACGTCGAGACGGTGCGTGGATCGATGCCGTCGAGCAGGATCTCCATATCGCGCAGCGAATCGATGGCCACACCGCACTTGCCGACTTCACCATGCGCCTTGGGGTGATCGCTGTCGTAGCCCATGATGGTCGGGTTATCGAACGCGATCGAGAGCCCCGTCTGTCCGTGCTCGAGCAGGTAGTGGTAGCGCTGGTTCGACTCCTTGGCGGTCCCGAAGCCGGCGAACTGCCGCATGGTGAACATGCGGCCGCGGTACATCGTCGGGTGGATGCCGCGCGTGAACGGGTACTCGCCCGGCACCGCGAGATCGCGCGCGAGGTCCATGCCGGCAAGGTCCGCGGGCCCGTAGAGCGGCCGGACCGGCTCGCCGGAGAGCGTGTAGGGGTAGAGGTCCTTCCGCTCGCGAGACTTGGGATAGTTGGCGTCGAACTCGCGCGTCATGTTCGCGAACGCGCCGTTGGCGCGCGGGCCCGTGGCCGGAGCGGCGGACTTCTTGCGGGCGCTGGGTGCGCTCGAGTGCGCGCTGCGCTGGGCGCGGCCGCGCGCGGGCTTGCGAGCTGCTGACTTGGGCGTCTTGGTCGCCATCGGGGCCGCTCCAGGCAGGTCGGTGGGGCGCGTTCCCCGCGCCGGGGGCTCGCACATTCCACGCAAGCGTACGCGGCGCGCAGAACGAGGGTCAAGGTTCGCTCGTGCACCCCGACCGACTCACGGTCATGGAAGCGAAGCGCGCGCCCGGTCCGCCCTCGCGCGTGCGCCTACCGAACCACCGTCACCCGCGCGTGCAACTTCACCCCTCCGCTCACGCCGCGCGCGAAGTAGATCCCGTTCGCCAGCCGCTCGGTGCCCGGGAACACCCAGTCGCCGCCGACTGCGTCAGCGATGCTCGTGCGAGCCACAACTCGCCCGGTCACATCGTGCAGCGACAGCTCTTCGCGCCCCGCGGGTACGGACGAGATGAGTGCGCGCACGCCAATCCCCGGCACAAACCGCATGCGCAGGGTGGGCGGGCCATTGATCGCGGTGGGCGGGACACCCGTCACCACACCGGCCGGGTTCAGCCGCAGCGCAAAGACGCCCTGCCGGTCGATCAACTGGAACCACGCGAAGATCGCACCGCCATCGCCGGTGGACGCGAGGCCCACGTCGCCATAGCGAATCGCCGAGTACGATGTCTTCGATTCGAAGAACGACGCCCCGCCCCCGCTCTGGGCGACGAGGATGTAGGCATCAGCTTCGTACGGGCCCGCGGCCCCCGATGGCTTGAACGCGGCGATGTACATGCCGCCGTCACCCCGGGGCGCGTACTCGAGGCCCGACTGATCGGCGCCGATCCCACCCGGCAGCACTGCTCCCACCGCATCGAATCGCGTGAACCTCATCACCGCCGTGAACTCGCTTGCGAACCACGGCAGCCCCGCGAACACGCCACCGTGACCGTCGGCGAATGCGCGCAGCGAAGCTTGCGCCCCCGTGTCGGTGAGTCCGTTCGCGAACAGGTCACCCAGATCCACGCCCGCCGGATTCCAGCCCGAGAACAGTGCGCCGCTCCCATCGACGTGCCGCAGGAAATTGTGGAACACCAGCTCGCCGGCGTTCGTCTCGCCCTGCGACCACACCACGAACGCGCCGTCACTGCCGTCGTTCGCGAGCGCGATCTGCGATGTGCGGGGGAACGAGGTCCAGCCCGGCGAGGAGTTGATGAACGTGGGGTCGTAGCCCGCGAGCACCACGCCGGACGCGGTCCAACCACTGGCGGGCAGGCCAGCGGCGGTCGTACGCAGCACGCGCAGGTCTCCGGGCAGCAGGGAGCCGAACCCGAACTGTTCCGCGATCTGCCAGCTGAGCCACAGCCCACCGCCGGGCGCAGCGTCGAGACCGAACGACACCACCGTGGGATTGGCGACGTCCCCGAACCCGAACGTGCGTCCGCCGCCGGGCCAGCCACCCGCCCCCGCGCCCGCGGGCCCCAGGTGCACGACACGGATCGTCGCCGCGGGCGGGAATCCGATGATGGGAGTCGTGAGCCACCCCACATACACACCGCCGCTTCCGTCAGTCACCGCAAGCGGCCGATGCGCGCTCGTGGGCAACTGGCCGAGGTTCCGTCCACGCGCGAGCCAACCTGTCGCGACACCGCCCGCATGCGTCACATGGGTGAGCCAGAGCTGAGTGCTCTCCATCCACCACACATAGCTGCCGCCGGCGCCGTCGGTGAGCACCCCCAGCGCTGAGCGCGTGACATCGATCGTCGACACCACCGCCGCTGCGCTCCACGCCGGATCGAGATCACCGCTCGCCAGAAGATGCCGCGCCTTGAGCAGGCCCCCGGTCGCGGTGTTCTCCTGCCAGACCACGATGGCGCCCGCATGACCGTCGTCGCAGGCACCGACCAGCGGACAGAGCGCGCTCGTCGCCTGCACCTGCACCGGGTCCGCACTCCACGCGGAATGCGCGGGGCGGGCAAGCAGCATCAGTGCGAGCAGTGACAACAGAACCGACAAGAACAACAGGCGGACTCGATGTGTTTCGGCGTGCATGGGGAGACTCCTCCGGAAGCAGCTCCGTATCGCCACGGTTGAAGTGTGGCGCGCACCGAGCATGGCACTTCGCGCCCCAAGAAACAGCGGAAAAATGGGCGACCTTCGGGGGTAGGGCGGCCATCCAGCCCGCGGGCTCCACCAGCTAACGCTTGGCGTCCTCCGCCCCATCCACAAGCCGGGCTGCCAGCCGGTTGGGCGTCTCCCGCCTCTCGCCCAGCTCGGCCACGGCCCGCTCCCATGCCCCGGCCGGCACGCCATCCTTGAAGCGCTCCCACAGCCGCTCGCGCACCAGCCCCTCGAGGCGTTGCGCCAGCCGCTGGCGCCGGCGGCGATCGAGCGTGCCGCTGGCCCCGAGCCAGACGAGGTGCTGCTCGAAGCGCTCGAGCAGTTCGCTCACTCCCTTACCGAGCGAGGCGCTGGTCATGAGCACCGGGATGTCCCACTCGCTCAGCTTCGCGCGCAGGTGCAGCGCCGAGCGGATCGCCTGCGCCGCGCGGTCCGCACCTTCGCGGTCGGACTTGTTGATCACGAACACGTCCGCGATCTCCATCAGGCCCGCCTTCATCGCCTGCACCGCATCGCCCGACTCGGGCACCAGCACGACCGCGGTGGTGTCGGCGGTCTGCGCCACCTCGAGCTCGCTCTGCCCGACGCCGACCGTCTCGATCAGGACGCGGTCGAAGCCCGCGGCATCGAGCACGTCGCACACCTGCGCGGTGTGCACTGCGAGCCCGCCCATGCTGCCGCGCGTCGCCATGGAGCGGATGAACACGCCGTCGTCGCCCGACAGTTCGTGCATGCGCACGCGGTCGCCGAGCAGTGCGCCACCCGAGAACGGGCTGGTGGGATCCACGGCGACGATCGCCACCGTGAGGCCGCGCGCGCGGTATTCGAGCGCCAGCTTCGTCACCAGCGTGCTCTTGCCCGCACCTGGCGGCCCGGTGATGCCGATCCGGTAGGCGCGCCCGGCGCGTGCGAAGCACGCATCGAGCAGCGCCACGGCGTGCGGATGCTCGTTCTCGACCCACGAGATGGCGCGCGCGAGCGGCACGCGCTCGCCGGCGAGCGTGCGCAGGATGAGGGCTTCGGCAGTGGAATCGGGGAAAGCGAGGTCAGGCATGGGGGCTCGCCGGAGGCACTCGGTGCCTCACGGCGGCGATCGCCACGAGGCCCCGAGCGATGTGCGCCGGGACGCGCGAAGCTACGGTTGGGCTCCGGGAGGGTCAAGACGGTGCCACGCGACACCGCCGACCACGGAGCGACGACTGCCCGCAACGCGGGTGGACGAGCGAGTGTCCACCGCGCGGGGTGCGCACGTGACCACGGCCGCCCACCCCCACCTCACGCCGCTCCCTCCGAGTCGCCTCGTTCGCGGCGCACCGATTCGAGAACGCGCGTGGCGATGTCCTCTGCCGCACGCGGTCGCGCGAGCCGCCGCGCGTTGTCGCGTGCGCGCTCCAGCGCCTCGGGATCCTCGAGCCAGCGTTGCACC
>JAYVCN010000136.1:0-3205 GCA_043749875.1 Candidatus Eiseniibacteriota bacterium
GCCCCGGCGGCGCGGGCGGCATCGATGTGTTCCTCTACGATCTCGTGGCGGATTCGCTCGTCGCGCTCCCCGGCTTGAACAGTGCCGGCGACGACCGCCACCCGTCGGTGAGCGCCGATGGCGACGTGATCGTGTTCCAGTCCGATCGCACCGGCGGCGGCGGGCAGTTCGACCTCTATCGTTTCACACGTTCCAGTGGCGTGCTGGATCAGCCCGCCGTATTGAAGGATGCATCCGACGACATCCAGCCGTACCTGAGATGGCGCTGAGTCGCCCATTGAGCCCCAAGGGAGGATTCCCCATGAACCCGCGTCCCCGCACCGCACTTGTTGCCGCGCCGCGCCCGTTCGCGCTGTCCGCCACCCTGGCCGCGGCGTGGCTCGCGCTGGTCGCGACGACCGCGCACGCGGTCATCCCCGCACCGCCACCCACTCGCGCCGAGGTCGTGCGCGACACGCTGCATGGCGTCGTGGTCGAGGACCCGTACCGCTGGCTCGAGAACAAGGACGCACCCGAGACGCGCGAATGGGTCAAGGCGCAGATGGCGTTCACCATGGAGCAGTTGGGCAAGGTGGCCGGCCGCGACCAGGTCGTGGCCGCGTTGGCCAGGTACAGCCGGGTGGACGCACGCGGCGTTCCCACGCTGCGCGGCATGCGGCTGTTCTTCACCACCCGCTCGGCCGACCAGCAGCAGGCGGTGCTCGCCATGCGCGAGAGCAGCGACGGACCGGACATCGTCTTGCTCGACCCCAATCCGCTGTCCCCGGATCACTCGACCAGCGTGAACCTCGTCACCGTGTCGCAGGATGGAAAACTGTTGGTGTACGGGATCCGCAAGGGCGGCGAGGACGAGATCGAGCTGCACCTGTTCGACGTCGACAGGCGCGCCGAGCTCCCCGGCGGCCTGCCCAAGGCGCGCTACTTCGGCGTCAGCTTCGACAGGCTGAAGCAGGGCTTCTGGTACTCGCGCTGGGCGGCCGAGGGCTCGCGCATCCGCTACCACAAGCTGGGCGACGACCCGGGGAAGGACGCGCTGGTGTTCGGCGACGGCCTCGGGCCCACGGAGATCCCGTCCGCGTCACTCAGCGACAACGGCCGCTGGCTCATGCTCAATGTGTTCGTGGGCTCGTCCGGTGACGACGCGCGCCTGTACCTCAAGAACGTCGAGAAGCACGGCCCCATCGTGACCGTGGCCGACACGCTGCACAGCTCGCTGCAAGTCGACATGGCCGGCGACCAGCTGGTGATCGAGACCAACTGGCAGGCGCCGAACCATCGCGTGCTCATCGCCGATGCGAACAAGCCGCAGCCTCGGTTCTGGAAGCAGATCGTACCCGAGTCGCCGGACGCGGTGATCGAGAACGTGTCGCTTGCCGGAGGCAAGCTCTATGTCGGCGTGCTCCAGAACGTGGCTTCGCACCTGCGCGTCTACTCACTCGACGGCACGGCCGGCGGCGAGGTGCCGCTGCCCGGCATCGGCAGCATCGGGGGCATGAGCGGCGAATGGGCGGGGAAAGCGGGCTACTTCGTGTATTCGTCGTTCAATCAACCCTCCACCATCTACCGCTACGAGTTCACCTCGGGCAATGCCGCGCCGTGGTGGAAGTCGTCGGCGCCATTCAACGCCGACGCTTACGAGGTGCGCCAGTTCAGCATCCACAGCACCAACAACGCCAAGGTGCCGTTCTTCGTGGTGGGCCGGAAGGGCCTGGCGTTCGACGGCTCGAACAAGGTGCTGCTGAGCGGTTACGGCGGCTTCAACGTCAGCGTCACGCCCAGCTTCTCGCCGTTCATCGCCGCGTGGCTCGACCTGGGCGGCGTCTACGTATCCGCGAACCTGCGCGGCGGCTCGGAGTTCGGCGAGGCGTGGCACAAGGACGGCATGCTGGCGAACAAGCAGCACGTGTTCGACGACTTCTTGAACGTGGCGCAGTGGCTCTTGGGCCGCGGCTATTGCCTGCGCTCGAGGCTCGCGATCAACGGTGGCAGCAACGGCGGTCTGCTGGTGGGCGCCGCCATGACGCAGCGGCCCGACCTGTTTGGAGCGGTGCTGTGCCAGGTGCCACTGCTCGACATGCTGCGCTACCAGAAGTTCCTGGTGGCTCGTTTCTGGGTACCGGAATACGGCTCGGCCGAGAACGCCGAGCAGTTCGACTGGCTGCGCGCGTATTCGCCTTACCAGAACGTGAAGAAGAACGTGAAGTACCCGGCGGTGATGTTCGTGTCCGGCGACTCGGACACGCGCGTGGACCCGCTGCATGCCAGGAAGATGGCGGCGCTCATGCAGTCGCTGGGCGGCGACAACCCGGTGCTGCTGCACTACGACGTCTCGAGCGGCCACGCGGGCGGGAAGAGCGTGGACAAGAGCATCGACGACAACGCCGACCTGCTGCAGTTCCTGCGCTGGCGGCTGGGAATGGTACAGCCGGCGCCGTGAGCGGCAACGAACGCGGACGCTGTTGAGTCCGCGTTGTCGCATCGCTCGGTGCTCCAGCTTGCGCCGAGCAGTGCGCCGCGCGATGCTGACGCACTCATGTCCTGGTCCCGTCGCACGTTCCTCCGCGCATCGCTGCTCGGCTCGACCGGTATCCTCGCCCCGGGCGGACTGGACGTGGTGCTCGCCGCCATGGCACGCGGGCCGCAGCGGACCGCCGAGGGTTACGGCCCACTCGTGCCGGATCCCGCCGGGCTGCTCGAGCTGCCCGCGGGCTTCCAGTACCGCATGTTCTCCTCGGGCATCATCGAAAGAGAGCGGGCGGGCGCCGAGCGCTTCGCGTCGCTGCTCAGCAACGGCGAGCCCACGCCCGGCCTGCACGACGGCATGGCCGCATTCGCGGGCCCCGGCGGCACCACCATCCTCGTGCGCAACCACGAGTTGAACGTGGGCGACGCGCCCATGCTGGACGCGCGCCGCGTGCGCCCCTACGACACGCTCACGGGCGGCGGCACCACGACGCTGTGGGTGGACGCTGAGCGAAACCTGGTGAAATCGCTCCCCAGCCTGTCGGGCACGCTCCGCAATTGCGCCGGCGGCCGCACGCCGTGGAACTCGTGGCTGACTGCGGAAGAGGCGACGCAGACTCCCGGTGAAAAAGACGCCGTGAACGCCGACATGGATCCCGGCGTCTCGCAAAAGCACGGCTACATGTTCGAAGTGGATGCCCTGAGCGAGCAACTCGTGGAACCAATTCCAATCAAGTCCATG
>JAYVCN010000137.1:0-4378 GCA_043749875.1 Candidatus Eiseniibacteriota bacterium
CCGCCGCTGACGAACGTGCCGATGTTGTCGAGCTCGACCTTCGCATACAGCGCATTGGCGCCGGCCGCGACGCTCACGTGCTCGCTCGGGGCCCACGCCAGATCGAACGAACCGTCCACCGATTGCAACTTCGCCTTGGTGACGATGCTGCGGCCGCTGAACTGGTCCGGGTGCTTCCACTCGATGCCGAGCCCGAACGGCGAGTTGACGCCGACGCCGTACGCCCACTGCGAGTTGAGATGATTCGTCCAGTAGGCGGTGGGCGGGAAGAAGTTGCCGGGCTTCATCTCTTCGCTCACGCCGAAGCCCGGATAGGGGTCGACGCCGGCGAAGCTGGTGCGCGTGGTGAGCCAGGTGCCGCCGAGCAGCAACTGCTTGCCCTCGAGACGGGTGAGCGCCGCCGGGTTGTAGAACTGCGCACTGGCGTCGTGCGCCGATGCCACGTACGCGCCGGCCATGCCGAGCGCCGCGGCGCCCTGCTCGTAGATCGAGTAGCCGGCCGCGTGCGAGGCGGCGGGTGCGAGCAGTGCGGCCACCGCCAGCGCCCGCACCAGGCGAGTCGTCTTCATGGTTGTCCTCC
Organism: Candidatus Eiseniibacteriota bacterium; assembly: GCA_043749875.1. Lineage (GTDB taxonomy): Bacteria > Eisenbacteria > RBG-16-71-46 > RBG-16-71-46 > RBG-16-71-46 > JAIOPA01. The sequence continues at coordinate 581 of JAYVCN010000137.1, forward strand.
GGGACAGGGGACGGTTCGGATCATTCAGCTCACGGACGCCGGCGCCCCGGCGTACATGCCTTCGATGAGTCCAGCGAATGCTTGCGACACGACCTTGCGGCGCACCTTGAGCGTCGGCGTGAGTTCACCCGCCTCGGCGCTCAGGTCGCGCTCCAGCAACTCGAACTTCTTGATGCTCTCGAACGGAGCGAGCGTGGCGTTGAGCTCGGCGATCACCGTCGCATAGACCGCACGCACGGGAGCGGATTGCAGCAGTTCGCGCCGATTCGCAAACACCCAGCCCCTGGCCTTCGCCTCCGCTTCGAGGTTCGCGAAGTTGGGCACCAGCAGGACCACGCAGAACGGCCGCTGGTCGCCGAGCATGATCGCCTCGCTGATCCAGCGCGAGGCCTTGAGGCGCCCCTCGAGCGGCTGCGGCGCGACCTTCTTGCCACCCGCCGTGACCAGCAGATCCTTGATCCGATCGGTGATGCGTAGGAATCCCTCGGCATCGAGGTGTCCCACGTCACCGGTGTGGAACCAGCCATCGTGCAGTGCGGCGAGCGTGGCCGCTTCGTTCCTGAAGTAGCCCTGCATGACGCACGGGCCGCGGGTGAGGATCTCGCCGTCGGGTCCGAAGGACAGTTCGACCCCCGGCACGGGGGGGCCCACCGCACCGGGGCGCTCGCGGCCGGGCTCATTCAAACAGATGACCGGCGAGGTCTCGGTGAGCCCGTAGCCCTCGATCACCGGGATGCCGATGGCGAAGAAGAATTCCATCACCTTGGGTCCGAGCGGCGCGCCGCCCGAAATGCAGAAGCGGATGCGGCCACCGACGCGCTCGCGCACCTTGGCGCCCACCAGCCTGTCGGCGACCGTGGCTTGGACGCCGAGCAGGAGCCCCGCGGTCTTGCCCGCGAACCGCAGCCGCGCCGTCTGCTGCCCCACGCCGAGCCCCCAGTGGAAGATGGCGCGCTTCAAGGGCGGCTGCGCGGCGGCGTTCTCCATGACCCGCGCGTACACCTTCTCGTAGAAGCGCGGCACGCCGGTGAGGATCGTCGGGCGCACCTCCTGCGCGTCGGCGGCCACCGTATCGACGCTGCGCGCGAACGCGATGGTGGCGCCGGCGGCAAGCATGGCGTACAAGCCGGCCATGCGCTCGAAGATGTGACACAGCGGCAGGAACGACAGGCAGCTGTCACTGGGCTTCAGCTCCACCACCTGCAGGCAGGCTTCGACGTTGGCGGCGATGTTGTCGTGCGTGAGCATGGCGCCCTTGGGGTCGCCGGTCGTTCCCGACGTATAGATGATCGTGGCCAGGTCACCCGGACGCGTGGCGTCGGACATCGCCCGGAACGCATCCGGCTCGGTGGCACGGCGGCGTTCACCGTCAGCCAACACGGCACTCCACGCGCGCACGCGTGAATCGCGCGCCGAGGGCGGCGGGTCCATGACCACGAGCGTCGTGAGCCGCGGCAGCGAGTCCGCCACGCCCAGGATCTTCTCCAGCTGTGCGGCGCTCGACAGCACGAGCACGCGCGCCTCGGCGTTGTCGAGGATGTAGCGAGTCTGCGGGGCGGTGAGCGTGGGGTAGATGGGCACGGTCACGGCGCCCTGGCCGAGCGTGGCCAGGTCGGTGACCGCCCACTCGTAGCGGTTCTCGGACAGCAGCGCCACACGGTCGCCGCGTCGAACACCCAGCCCGGCGAGACCGAGCGCCAGGCTCTCGACGTCGGCGCGCGAGCGTTCGGACGACAGCGATTCCCAGCGACCCCGGCCAGCGGTATCCGGTAGCCGCCGCATGAACAGCGCGGCCTTCCGGTGGCGGGTCACCGAGTCGAGGAAGATCCGGATCAGCGTGTTCGGCATGGCCCCTCCGGTATGGCCGATCGCGGGCACGGGTGGTCGCGGCGCGAGAAGCGCAATGGGGAGCACCCTGCTACAGGGGCGCCCAGCGCGCAATAGGACGGTCGAGTGGACCCGTGAGCTGGCTCGCAGGTCACAGGCTGCTGGAACCGGCTTGGTTGACAAGCCCGAATCGCGCGGAGCAAGGTGCCGGGCGCATGGCACATGAGGTGCCCTGCCCGTGGAGGCAGCCTCTCAGGTGATCGCCAACCCCCGCTTGCGGCAGCGTCCGGAGCGCCCGCCCTCGAACCGGTGGCGCCGCGTGGCGTTGCGCCGGCCGTTGCTGGCGGCCGCGGCACTAGCCTGCGCACTAGCGCCCGGGGCCGCCTGGAGCCGGGATCTCCAAGCGGCGATCGCCGAGGGCGACCAGCACTACGCCGCCGCCCGGCTCGCGGACGCGGTGCACGCCTACACCGAGGCTTTGCAGGCGGCTCCCGCCGACGTGGCCGCGCTGTGCCGGCTGGCGCGCGCCGAATCCGAACTGGGCCAGACGCAGAAAGGCGACGAGCAGCGCCGCACGTGGGCGAGTGCGGTGGCGCACGCGCGCGATGCGGTGCGCAACGCACCCGAAGCGGGAGAGCCGCACATGCGGCTGGCGGTTGCGCTCGGGCGCCAGGCATTGCGCGAGGGGCCACGCACGAAGCTCGCGCTGGCGCGCGAGATCAAGTCCGAAGTGGACCGCGCACTCGCGCTCGATGCGAAGCTGGGCCTGGCCTGGCACGTACTGGCGGTGTGGAACGTGGAGGTCGCGAGCCTCAATGCGTTCGAGCGTCTGGGGGCGAGAACGATGGGCGGCGTACCCAAGGGCGCGTCGTACGAGAACGCCGACAACGCATTCCAGAAGGCCATCACACTGGAACCGGCGTACGTCAACCACCGCCTCGAGTACGGACGGTTCCTGAACAATCGTCGCAAGTTCGATGACGCGCGCCGTGAACTCGCGAAGGCCATCGCGTTGCCGGCCACGAGCAGCGCGCTCGACGTGCGCTACCAGGCCGACGCGCGCGAGCTGCTGGAGAAGCTCCACCGCTGATGGGCGCGCCCGGAGCGCAGGCAGCCTCATTGGGCGGCTGGATCCTGGCGGGTGTGCGCACGCCGTTCGCCAAGGCGGGCAGCGTGTTCAAGCGCACCCCCAGCTACGAACTGGGCCGCATCGCCGCGGCCGAGGTGATCGCGCGCAGCGACCTGGATCCGGCCCGCATCGACGAGGTGGTGTTCGGCCACTGCGCCATGCCGGCCGAGGCCGCGAATTCGGCGCGTGTGGTGGCACTGCGCGCCGGCGTGCCCGAGCGCGTGCCGGCCGTGACCGTGCACAGGAACTGCGCCTCGGGCATGGAGGCGGTGGCGAACGCCTGCCACCGCATCGGTTCGGGCGACGCCAGGCTGGTGCTGGCGGGCGGCATGGAATCCATGAGCCAGATCCCGCTCCAATTCTCGTTGGAGTACTCGGACTTTCTTGAAAGGCTGATGCGCGCGAAGTCGCCTGTGGCGAGGCTGGGCGCACTCGCGCGCTTCCGGCCGCGCATGCTCACGCCGCGCATCGCGCTGGTCGAAGGGCTCACCGATCTCGTGTGCGGGCTCAACATGGGGCAGACCGCCGAGGGGCTGTCACGCGAGTTCCGGATCACGCGCGAGCGCCAGGATGCGTTCGCGCTGCAAAGCCACCAGCGCGCCATCGCCGCGCGCGAACGGCTGCGCGAGGAGATCGTGCCGGTGTACCCGGCACCCGGCTACGAGGTCGTGCGCGACGACGTGGGACCTCGAGAAGGCCAGACGTTGGAAGCGCTCGCCAAGTTGAGGCCCTACTTCGATCGTCGTAATGGCACGGTGACCGTGGGCAACAGCTGCCAGATCACCGACGGCGCCGCGGCGCTGCTGGTGGGCGATGAGGAAACCGCACTGGGCTGGCCGACG
>JAYVCN010000138.1:0-3349 GCA_043749875.1 Candidatus Eiseniibacteriota bacterium
CGTAGCTGCCCGCGTTCGGGTCCCACGGTGTGGCCGCGCCCGACACAGGGTCGACCGCGGCGAGGAAGTTCCGAGTGTCCGCACCCACGTGGTGGAATCCACCCCCGATGTAGATGGCGGACGGCGTTGCCGCGATCGCATCGGCTTCGGCGTCCAGGTTCGGGTCCCAGGAGGTCGCTGCGCCGGATGCCGCACCCAGGGCGGCCAGCCGATTGCGGTTAGCTCCGCCGACGTGTGTGAAGTACCCGCCCACGAGCACGTCACCGCTGGGGGAGATCGCGAGGGCGGTCACCCGCAGGTCGGGTTGAGGATCCCACGCGGTGGCCGACCCGGTGCCGACGTCCAGGGCTCCGAGGCCGCCACGTGGCTGACCGCCGACCGAAGTGAATCCGCCCGCGACGTAGAGTGACGAACCGGAGAGCGCCAGCGCGTCGACCTCGGTCACGCCGTTCGTCAAAACGACGTTCGGGCTCCACGGATCCAACGATCGGTCGGCTCGCACGTGTGCCAGGTTGGTGCGCGGCTGGCCGCCTACCGAAGTGAAGCGGCCTCCGATATAGAAGCCGCCGCTACCGTCCGGAATGCAGACGTAGACCTGCCCATCCACGAGCCGGGACGATCCGTCCAGAGCCCCACCTGTGGCGGCATCGAGCGCACAGCCCCCACCGGTCGCGAGCCCGACGCCCGAAAAGCCGCCTGCCAGATAAAGGGTGTTGCCCGCGACGGCCAGGGAATGGACGTTACCGTTCGCGACGGGAAAGGCGAGATCCGGGAACTGCGCAGCGGCGGGAAGCCCAAAGAAGAGCGGGAGGACAACGGCAGCTTGGATGCGGCTGGTCCTGCGACGCCTGTCGACCTTCATGGCTCCCCCTATCCGAAGGCGTCCATCACCCCTCGCCAAGACGCTACCACCGTCGCGAGCGACGCGGAACTTCATTCTTTCGGGAGCGGACTGCCTGTCCCGGTGGGCCGAGCGTGGTCGGCGGCGCGGCGCTTCGAGGTGAAGTGAGCGCAGGCGGCCCTCAATCCTCCCGAGGGGCATCTCCCGATTCGCTTCTTGGCGTCTGGGTTCCCTGCTCACGTGCCCCGACTGTCATGGCCGGGCGGCCAGCCATTGGATTGTGCCTGAACTGTGCCCGAACTCTCGTCGGTCACCCTCCATCATCGTCTTCCGCGGCATTCGAGCGTTCGTCCAAGTCTTCGTTATTGCGCGAATGCTGTACGGTGGCGGACGGACGTTCTGCCCCGTCGTCCGATTCGAATCCCGTTAGGGACGCCGGCTGGCGCCCCTGGGTCGCAACGAGTCACCCGCAACTCGCGTACCGCCCACGACACCCGAGTCCCCACCGCACTCACCGCTTCCAGCCCATGACCCAGCCTGTAGTGCCCCGGCGTCGGCGCGGATTGGCCTCCGCGGCGGCACCGGTCCCACCCGCAGGCCCCTCTGGAAGTCCCAGCGTCGGCACCGCGAATTTCGCCGCCCGCGCCTTGAGTCCTCGGATGAACGGCTGCCCGAGCATGTGCAGCGCCGCAAGCGCGTAGACCTCCAGGTCGAGCGCCTCGTTCCGCTCCCGGAGCTTGATCCACTCGCGAACCGCGCCGCGGCCCTTCACGTATTTCCGGATCGCCTTCTCCGCCGTCAGCTGCGCCAGGTACTCGTCGTCCACCCAGTCCGGCAAATGGACGTACCCCGGTCCCGCCGAGCCGATCTTCAGCCGGGAGAACACGAGGTCCTTCCCCGTGTCGACGCACAGCACGTACAACGGCACGTTGTAGCGGTTGTGCCTCGAGGGACGCTCGACCAAAGGCCGGCCGGCGATGCTTCCACCCTTGATCGGAAATACGCGCTTCCCGAATCGGGCCCGCGCGTATCGGTAGACGTGCTCGGTATGCGCACCGCCTGAATCAACCGCGGTGCATTCGACTTTCATCTTCTGTCCGCTCACGTGGTCGAACTTCTGCCCGAGGAACTGGTCCAGATCGAACCACACCGCCTCCGTGGCGGGGTCCCCCTGCAGTTGCGTGAACGCGATGAGCCAAGACTCCTCGCCGGCGCCGTAGCCCTTCACCACGGCCTCGAGGCGATCGCCCTGCACGTCGACGGCCGCGACCAGGACACCAACGCCGCTCGGCACTTCGGCCGGATAGCGCTCGAGCCGGGCCTGTAGCGACCCCGCCGCGACCGAATCCCCGCGCTCCTCCCAGGTCTCACCGAGCACCGTGTTGACCCAGGTCTTCAACCGGAACGGGTCCTCCTTGGCCTCGACGAACTCCGCGGCGCAGCGTGCCCAAGACTTCCAGCCCAGCGGTGAGTAGAGCGCGGACAGATGGAATCCCACCGTGCGGCCATCGCTATTCGCCGTGGGCCGCCACTCGCCCCGCGCGAGCATCTCGGTCTTGTAGCGCTCCTCCACCGTCTCGTTGCAGCTCCCGCAAACCATGTGGGCGCTCTCGGGTGTCCCTTCTTCCCACTCGATCCGATGATGCTCGGGCCCGCGCCACAGCAGGTAGTCCATGTGCCCGCACAGCGGGCACGGCAAGAAGTAGCGGCGCTGGTCGCTGCCCAGGAACTCGCGCTCGATGCGCGAAAGCCCCTTCACGGTCGGCGTGCTGGTGAGGAGCACCTTCCGGCGCGAGAACGTCGCGGTGCGCTTCTCGGCCAGCGCCACTGGGTCTCCCTGCCCGTCGACGTCGCCCGGGTACTCGTCAACCTCGTCCATGAACAGAAACCGGATCGGCATCGAGCGCAGGCCGGCTCCGGAGTTGGCGCCGGTGATGATCAGGAGGCCTCCTTCGAACTCCTTCACCTGGACGGTGTTGCCGCTGTCCCGCGAGCGTGATTCGGCCACTCGCTCGCGTAGAACCGGCGTGGCCGCGATCATCGGCGCGATGCGCTGCTTGCTCACCCGCTTCGCAACCTCAACCGTCGGCTGGACGAGCAGCATGGGCCCCGGGCAGCGGTGGATGACGTAGCCGACCCAGTTGTTGCCGCACTCGGTCTTGCCAATCTGAGCGCCGGACATGACGACCACGCGCTCCGCCGGGCTCGAGGGCGACAACGCATCCATGATCTCGCGCAGGTAGGGCGTGCGCTCGGTGCGCCAGCGGCCGGGCTCGGCCGAGGCGACCTCGCTTAAGACCCGATGCTCGTCGGCCCAGCCGGAGATGGTCGTGTCCGGGTCCGGCATGAGGCCTGCTGCGAATGCCGCGCGATAGACCTCAGCTGCTGTGGTCACGTGCGAGTTCCTCCAAGACTTGCCGGATCTCGGCGGTCAGGACGCTATGGATCTCGGCTGGGTCGGTGATCGCAGCGAGGACGGGCGCCTGGCGATCCGCGATCGCCAGCAGG
>JAYVCN010000139.1:0-9538 GCA_043749875.1 Candidatus Eiseniibacteriota bacterium
ACCGAGGCGCTCGACCGCGGCCGCCAGTTGCTCGACTTGAAGATCTTCGTCAACGAGACGCGCGTGGCGCAGAACCTGGCCATCGTGAAGACGCCCCCCGGCCACGCCAGCGCGGTCGCGCGCGCCATCGATCTGACCGGCTTCGACGCGCTCATGGGCACGGTGGCTGGCGACGACACGGTGCTGTGTATTCTCGAGGACACGTCCTCGGCGCGCAGATTCCGCAAGCACCTCGACGTGCTCTCGGGCCGCACGGGAGCGGGCAAGTGACCGCCCCGGTCGCGGCTCCCGCCACCCGCCAGGACTCTGCGGCCGAACGTCTCGGCACCACCCGCGGCCGCACCGCTCGCGTTGCGGTGCTCGGCGCTTCGGGCTATTCCGGGCACGAGTTCGTGCGCCTGGCGCTCGCGCACCCCGGCCTCGAGATCGCGGCGCTGGTCTCGCGTGAGTTCGCCGGCCGCTCGGCCAGCGAGCTGCTGCCGGGCGTGGACGCGCGTGCCACGGCGCTGCCGGTTCCGGTCGCTCCCGACGCGCTGCCCGGCCTGCTCGCCGACGGCGTGTTCGACACGCTGGTGGCCTGCCTGCCGCACGGTGCCTGGAAGAAGCTGGCGCACGACCTGCCCGAACTCGCGAGCGAGCCCTCGCTGATCGTCGATCTGTCGAGCGACTTCCGCGATGGCACCGGTACCGCCGGCGGTCCGCAGTATGTCTATGGCCTGCCGGAAGCGTTCCGCGATTCGCTGGCGGGCGCCACGCGCATCGCCAATCCGGGCTGCTACCCGACCGCCGCCACGCTGTCGCTGCTGCCCGCGCTCGAGCTGGGCTGGCTCGCCGGCCCAGTCACCATTACCGCGCTGTCCGGCGTGTCCGGCGCGGGTCGCGCCCCGTCGCTGCGCACGTCGTTCACCGAGTTGGACGGCGGCGCCGGCTTCTACAAGGTGGGCGAGGTGCACCAGCACGTCCCCGAGATGGCACGCAACTTCGGCCGCCTCGCGCACACCGACGTGCCGGTGGCCTTCGCGCCCCAGATGGCACCGATGTCGCGCGGGATACTTCTCACGGCGATTGTACCGCTCGCCCAACCGATGTCACCCGTAGACGCCAGCGAGGCGTACGCCGAGCGTTTTCAGAATGAGGCGTTCGTGCGCATGCTGCCGCCCGGCACGTGGCCCGAGACGCGGCTCGTCAAGGCGTCCAATCGCTGCGACGTCGCCGTCACCACCGTGCACGGTGGCCACACGCTGCTCGCCACCGCCGCCATCGACAACCTGGTCAAGGGCGCGGCGGGGCAGGCGATCCAGAACCTCAATCTCGTGCTCGGCTGGCCCGAAGGCTGGGGCCTGCCCGTGCACGGCAACCCCTGGTGAGCGGGTTGGATAGTCCGGTGCGGGAGGTTGGAGCGGCGGAGCCGCGGGGTAGCTCATTCACCAACGCGCTCGTCGTGAAGCTGGGTGGGCGCGCGTTGGAGGCACCGGGAGCGCTGTCCGAGTGCGCCGCTGCGCTGCGTGCAGCCGGCACGCCCGGCAGCGCCACGCTCGTCATCCATGGCGGCGGCGCCGAGGTGACCGCGTGGTGCATGCGCGCCGGATTGACACCCCGCTTCGCCGACGGCCTGCGCGTCACCGACGCCGACACGCTCGAGATCGCGGCCGCGGTGCTGGCCGGGCTCGCGAACAAGCGCCTGGTCGCGGCGCTCCGTGCGCACGGGCTCGATGCCGTGGGCCTCGCGGTGCTCGACGGCGGCATCGCGCGCGTGCGCCGGCACCCCGAGGCGGCGACGCTCGGCGAGGTGGGCGAGATCACGGCGCTGGACACGTCGCTGCTCACTGCATTGCTCGCCGCGGGCCGCGTTCCCGTGCTGGCGTCCCTCGGCGACGATGGTGAAGGCGCGCTCCTCAACTTGAATGCCGACGACGTCGCCGGCGCCATCGCCGCTGCGCTGCCGGCGCGCGACCTGGTGCTGTTCTCCGACACGCCCGGCCTGCTGCTCGACGGCGAGATCGTGCCGACGCTCGATGCCACCGCACTCGCGGGCGTGCTCATGAGAGAAGACGTCACCGGCGGCATGCGCCCGAAGCTGCGTGCCGCCCAGACCGCGCTCGCCGTGGGCGTACAGCGCGTGTTCATCGCCGCCTGGCAGGGCCCCGGCACGCTCGCCGCATTGCTCGCCGGCACCGCCATCGCCACCACGCTGCATGCCACGCGCGTCGAAAGCGCGCGAGCCGAGGAGAGTCATGCCTGACACACCCGTCGCCACGAGCGAGACGCCGGTCGCCGCCGCTGAAACCCCGGTCATGCCGCCGGACTCCCCCGCGATGGCCGAGGACGAGGTCGGCCTGCTCGCACCGCTTTACCCGCTGCCGCGGCTCGAGCTGGTCGAGGGCCACGGCGCGTGGGTCAAGGACGCCGGCGGCCGCGAATACCTGGACTTCACCAGCGGCATCGCCGTCAACGCGTTCGGGCACGCGCCGCGCGGGCTGGCCGAGACCGTGGCCGCACAGCTGGCTCGGCTCGGGCACTGCTCCAACCTGTTCGCGAACGATCCCGCGCTGGAGCTGGCGCGTGAACTCACAGAGGCGACCGGCTACCCGCGCGTGTTCTTCTGCAACTCCGGTACAGAGGGATTGGATGCCGCGCTCAAGTTCGGTCGTGCCCGCGCCCGCGTACTCGGCATGCCCGGCCGCGCCATCGTGGCGTTCAAGGGCGGCTTCCATGGCCGCACCGGGTTCGCGCTGTCCGCCACCTGGAATCCCGCGTACCGCGAGCCGTTCGAGCCGCTCATCCCCGGCGTGCGCTTCGCCGACTTCAACGACGCCGCGAGTCTCGATGCCGTGCTGGACCGCGACGTGTGCGCGGTGGTGGTGGAGTGCGTGCAGGGCGAATCCGGCGCCGTGCCGGGCACGCGCGACTTCTTACAAGCACTGCGTGCGCGCACCGCGGCGCTGGGCGCGGCGTTGATCATCGACGAGGTGCAGACCGGCATGGGTCGGACGGGACGCCTGTTGGCACAGGAGCACTTCGACGTGCAGGGCGACATGGTGGTGATGAGCAAGGCGCTCGGCGCCGGGCTCCCGATCGCCGCTGTGCTCATGACCGACGACGTGGCGAAGACTTTGTCGCCGGGCATGCACGGCTGCACGTTCGGCGGCAACGCCGTGTGCGCCGCCGCGGCACGCTGGTCGCTGGCGCAGGTGCGCCGTCCTGCTTTCCTCGAGCGGGTGCGCCGCGCGGCCCGCCACCTTGCGGCCGGGCTCGACACGCTGGCCGCGAAGCACAAGACCGTTCGCGAGGTGCGCGGGCTGGGCCTGCTGCGGGCCGTCGATCTGGCGCCGAGCTCGATCGAGCCCGCGGCACTGGTCATCGCGGCGCGCGACGCCGGCCTGCTGCTGGTGCGCGGCGGCGAGCGCGCGGTGCGCGTGCTGCCGCCGCTCACGGTGACGGATCCCGAGATCGACGACGGACTCCAGCGGCTCGACACGGCGCTCACCGCGTGCGCGAGCAAGAGAGGTGAACAGAAGTGACGGCACCCAAAGTGAGCCTCAAAGTGAACAGAGTAGCGCTGGCGTATTCCGGCGGCCTCGACACCAGCATCATCGTGCCGTGGCTGCGCGAGCACTACGGCTGCGAGGTGGTGTGCTATTGCAGCGACGTGGGCCAGGGCGGCGAGGAACTGGCCGGCCTCGAGGCCAAGGCGCGGAAGATCGGCGCCACGGAAGTCATCGTCGAGGACCTGCGCGTGCCGTTCGTGCGCGACTTCTGCTTCCCGGCCCTGCGGGCCGGAGCGGTGTACGAGGGCCGCTACCTGCTCGGCACGTCGCTCGCGCGACCCCTGATCGCGTCGCGGCAGGTGTGGGCGGCGCAGCGCACCGGCTGCGACGCGCTGGCGCACGGCTGCACCGGCAAGGGCAACGATCAGGTGCGCTTCGAGCTGGCCTACATGGCGCTCGCGCCCACGCTGCCCGTGATCGCACCGTGGCGCGAGTGGGACATCGTCTCGCGCGAGGACGCGCTCGGCTATGCACAGAAGCACGGCATCCCGGTTGTTCAGAAGTCAGGCGACCTCTACTCCCGGGACGCAAACCTGTGGCACCTCTCGCACGAGGGCGGGGCGCTGGAGGACCCGGCGGTCGCTCCGCCCGAGGCGATGCACAAGCTGACGTCGTCGCCGGACCAGTGGCCGGCGTTCCCGGAGAAGATCACGGTCGGCTTCGAGAGCGGCCGCCCGGTGAGCGTGAACGGGAAGGCGCTCGGCCCGGTCGAATTGTTGGAAACGCTCAATCAGCTCGCGGGACTGCATGGCGTGGGGCGAGCGGATGTGGTGGAGAGCCGGCTCGTGGGCATGAAATCGCGCGGCGTCTACGAGACACCGGGCGGCACCGTGCTGCACGAGGCGCTCGACGACCTGTGCCGGCTGGTGCTGCCGCACGACCTGCTGCGCACGCGTCTCGAGCTCGGCACGCGCTACGCCGACCTCGTCTACAACGGGCTGTGGTTCTCGCCCCTGCGACGTGCGCTGCAGGCGTTTGCAGACACAGCGCTCGAGGTCGCGACCGGCGAGGTGTCCGTCGAATTGTTCAAGGGCCGCGCCGTGGCTGTCGCGCGCACCAGCCCGCAGACGCTCTATCGGCCGGATCTCGCTTCGTTCGACATGACGGGCTACACGGCATCGCACGCTGAGGGGTTCATTCGCCTGTTCGGCTTGCCGTTGGCGACCGCGGCACAACGCGGGAATGGCGCGAAGAAGGTCGATGAGGTCGGGACGCATGCCTGAGCAGCCCACACATCGGCCGCCGGCCGAGGCGGTGTGGCAGGGGCGGCTTTCGGCGGGCCTCGATCCGCGGGCACAGCGGCTGAACGACTCGCTGCCGGTGGATGGGCGGCTCGTGGGCGAGGAGTTGGCGCTGTCGCGCGCTTACGCCACGACGCTCGCCGAGTGCGGCGTGATGACCGAGGCCGAGCGCGACGCGCTGGTCGCTGCTTGCGATGACTTGGAACGGTGCCTGGCCTCCGGCCAGGTGATGTTGATGGGAGAAGACGTGCACTCGGCCGTCGAAGCGGCGCTCGGCGAACGCTGTGGCGAGCCCGCGCGGCGCCTGCACACCGGGCGGTCGCGGAACGACCAGGTCGCCACACTGCTTCGCATGCACGTCATGCGCCTCTGCGACAGCGCCATCGAGGGCGTGCGCGAACTCGAGCGCGCGCTCGTGGGCCAGGCGCGCGACGCCGGCGAGCTGGCGTGCGCCGCGTACACCCACTTACAACCGGCGCAGCCGATCCGGCTCGCGCACTGGTGGCTGGCGCACGTCGAAGCGCTGGCGCGTGACGAAGAGCGTTTCGCAGAGTCGCGCGAGGCGGCCGATCGGCTGCCGTTGGGCGCGGGTGCCGTGGCCGGCACGCCGCTGCGCTATGACCGCGCCTCGCACGCAACTCGGTTGGGATTCTCGCGCGTGGCCTTGAACTCGCTCGACGCCGTCGGCGATCGCGATTTCGCCGTGCAATACCTGAATGCCGCGGCCCTGCTCGGTGTGCATCTGTCGCGGCTGTCGGAAGACCTGGTGCTGTTCTGCTCGCCCGCGTTCGGCTGGTTCTCGGCCCCGGACGGATTCTCGACCGGCTCGAGCCTGCTGCCGCAGAAGCGCAATCCCGACCTGTTCGAACTGGCGCGCGGCAAGAGCGCGCGCCTGCTCGCCAACGCGCAGCAACTGGCCACGCTCCTGAAAGGCCTGCCGAGCTCGTACCAGAAGGACTTACAGGAAGACAAGGCGGCCGTGTTCGACACCGCCGACACGCTCGATGTGCTGTTGGCCGCGCTGCCACCCGCGATCGATGCGTTGCAGGCGAACCGCGACCGCATCGCCGCCTCGCTCACGAATGACTTGCTGGCGGTGGAACTCGCCGATGCGATGGTCGCAGAGGGCGTGCCGTTTCGCGACGCGCACCGCGCGGTCGGCGCGCTGTGGGCTGCAGCGGAGCAGGCCGGCTGCGATGTGGCCGCGCTGCCGCTCCCGCAACGCCTGGCGCTGTCGCCGCACTTCACCGACGCGCAGCTCGCGACACTCTCCGTCGAGGCGGCCATCGGGCGTCGCACGCACGCGCCCGGCGCAGGCTCGACCGAACACCAACTGGCGATCGCCGAGGGCCGGTTGGGCCTTGGTCCCGGCGACGATGCCGACATGCCAGCGCCCGAGGACGTGATCCCGCGCGATGCCTCCCGCGTCGCGCCCGGCCCCGTGGCCTTGCCGTCCGGGCTCGACATGAACGGTCGCAATGGCTCCGACGACATGGCCCGCGACTCCGACGCCGGCCGCAGTGTCGGCGAGAACCTCGTGCTCCGCCGCGCGCGCGTCGCCGACGTGACCGGCATCGCCGGCGTCATGGCGCCCTACGTGGTCGAGGGCACATTGCTGCCGCGCCCGGTGTCGGAGCTCTACCAGTGCGTGCGCGAGTTTCACGTGGTGGAGCGCGTCGCCGCTGGCGACGCCCCGGCGGGTATCGTCGCGTGCGCCGCGCTGCGCCTCTTGTGGCGCGATCTCGGCGAGGTGCGTTCGCTCGCCGTGCGCCCAGACGCACATGGCAAGGGTCTCGGCGCGGCACTCGTCGAGGCCGTGGTCGCCGACGCGCGCGCGCTCGGGCTGCCGCGCATCATCGCGCTCACGCGCGAGGTGGGCTTCTTCCAGCGCTCCGGCTTCGGCGCCGAGCAGCGTGAGGCGATCCCTCGCAAGGTCTGGACCGATTGTGTGCGCTGTCCCAAGCGGCACGCGTGTGACGAGGTCGCCATGACGCTCGACCTGGTGCCCGGTGCGTCGGAAGCCGCCGCGCGGCAGGCCCGCTCCTACGTGTTGCCCATGCCCGCGGCGGCGGATCCCACAGACTCACAGCTGCCGGTGATCTCGTGAAGCAGATCGTGCGAAAGGAGCACATGCGAATGTCCGCTGCGCCCGAACACCTGGTGGACATCGCGGGCCTGGACCGCGCGTTCGTGCTGGAACTCTTTGCCGAGGCGGACCGCCTCCGGGCGGTCCGCGGCACTCCAAGAGCGCCGAAGCCGCTCGCCGGCAAGACCGCGGCATTGGTGTTCCACAAACCGTCGCTGCGCACGCGCGTGTCGTTCACCGTGGGCATGCATGAGCTGGGCGGCGACGCCGTGGACCTGGGCGCCGCCGAGGTGAGCGAGCACGGGCGCGAGACGGTGGAGGACGTGGCGCATGTGCTGTCCGGCATGGTGGACCTGATCGTGGTCCGCACGTTCTCGCACCGGCTGGTGCAGCGACTCGCCCAGCACGCGACGATTCCCGTGATCAACGCGCTCACCGACCACTCACACCCGTGCCAGATCCTCGCCGATCTCTACACGCTGTGGCGCGCGGGCCGCGACCTGGACCACATGACCATCGCGTGGGTGGGCGACGGCAACAACGTGCTGCACTCGTGGCTCGAGGCCAGCATGCTGTTCGGTTTCCAGCTGCGTGTCGCCGTCCCCGATGGGTTCGAACCCGACGCGGGGCTCTACCTCGCTGCCGAAGCACATGGAAAAGGTGGCGTGAAGCGCGTGCGCGACCCGTACGAGTCCGTGCGCGGCGCCGACATGATCTACACGGACACGTGGACGAGCATGGGCCAGGAGGAAGAGGCCGAGTGGCGGCGCATCGCGTTCAGCGGCTACACGGTGGACGAGCGCATGCTCGCCGCGGCGAACCCGGACGCCGTGTTCATGCACTGCCTGCCCGCGCACCGCGGCGAGGAGGTAGCGAACGAGGTGATCGACGGCCCGCAGAGCGTGGTGGTGGAGCAGGCCGAGAATCGGCTGCATCTGCAAAAGGCGCTCATGGTCGCGCTGGCCGGCGGCAGCTGGAACCGCGTGCCGCGGAAGGCACGCGCACGACGCGCGAGCGGGGCGGTGGCGGTGGGGACGGCGTAGCTGTCAGGGGGCTGGCCGCCGCGGCAGGGTCTCCCGCAATCGATGGGCCCACGCTTCGATCTCCGCGGGCGTGCCGCCGCTGCGGCGCGCGAACTCGCGCAGGAGCGGTGCGCTGCGTTCGGGCTGCCCGGCAACCTCCCAGGCGATCGCCGCGTGACCGAGCGCCTCCGCGTGATCCGGCAGGCGCGCGATCTTCTCGAACTCGACGGCGGCCGCCGCCGGCGAGCCCTGCGTCAGCAGTGTCATCGCCAGCGACTTGTGATCCGCCAGCCAGTCGGGATCCTCGCGCAGCGCCGTCGTCAGGTCCTCCGGCCCGGTGACCAGTTCGCGGATCCCGGCGGTCGAGTCGAAGTGGAAGAACAGATCGGGCCCCCGTGGCATGGCCGCGGGGCGCGGGCGGTAGTACGAGTAGAATCCCGCCACGATCGTGCTGTCGTGATACCAGACCTTGATCGCGGGGCTGTTGCCGGCCACGAGACCGATGTTGTTCGGGATGCTCCCGAAATAGAGCCGGCTGTAGCGCGGCAACATCGGATGCCGGGCGGCGAGCTGCTGGCGAATCAACCCGAGCAGATTGCCCGCGCGCCGCTGGTACCACTCGCTACCCCAATCCCAACCCGAGCTGGCGGCGGCGGGCAGGTGCAGAACACACAGCACCGTCAGCACCGCCATCACGATGCGGGGACGGCGCTCGAGCGGCATCAGGATCGCGAACCACGCCCCCATGGCACCGAGTCCGCCGTAGTACGCGTGCCAGCCGACGGACGCCTGGAACAACGGCGCCCACGCCGCCGCCGCCCACGCCGCGCCGAACGCGACGAACGCCCTGGCCGGTGGACGCGGTACCGTCGCCGGCACGGGCGGGATGCGCAGCGCCAGCAGGGCGATCGCGAGCAACGCCAGCAGCGCGAGCGCCAAGCGCGCAGACTCCACCGAGAACCAGTCCAGCCGGTGCCCGAGGAAGTCCGCGTTCAGGTTTGACAGCAGTGTCCGGCCCAGCACGGTGGCGGGGCCGAAGTGCACATCGGCCCCGAACTGCGCCGGGTCGGCGTGGACGAACCGGCGGATGAGGGTGGGATGAACCAACAGCCAAGCCAACGTGAGCAGGAGCAGCGGGAGCACGCGCCGGAGCGCGGCCGCGGGCCGCTGTCTCGCGATGAGCACCGCGTGCGCGAACGCGATGAAGGGAAGTGCGGCTGCGGTCTCCTTGCTCAGCAGCGCGAGAGCATAGAACGGCAGCGCCAGCAGCCGGCGCCCGCGGACCTGCGCCCACAGCGCGGCCATCACCCACACGATCATCCACAGGTCCTGGCTCCCGGAGATCCAGATCAACGGGGCGGCCCACAGCTCGAGTGCCCCGACCGCCGCGGTCGCGAGCCACGCCGCGCGCGCGCCGGCCAGCTCGCAGGTGAGCCGCTGGTAGAGCGCCAGTCCGACGAACCACAGCGCCAGACCGGTCGCACGGAACACGGTCTCGTTCGGTCCGAACAGGTGTTGCAGCACCCAGAAGTGCACGTCGCGCGACCACGGCCGGAACCACCCGAAGTCGGCGTTCGCGAGTGACCACAGGTCCTGCACGCGCGCGTCGCGCGTCCGGTCCAGGAACACGTAGTCGTCGCC
>JAYVCN010000140.1:0-2715 GCA_043749875.1 Candidatus Eiseniibacteriota bacterium
CGTTGGAACGGCGGGCTCACCGGCATCGCCGCGGCCTCGGCGACGGCCTACCTGATCAGTGGTGGTGTGCTGCTGGCGCTGGCAGCGGCGGGGCTCGGCCTGCCATTCCGACGCATCTTCGGGCTGTTGGTCCGCTGCTTGGCGCCGACCGCGCTCGCGGTGCTGTTGGCCTGGGGCGTGAGCGCGCTCTGGTTATCGCAGGTCGAAGTGCTGTCGCCGGGCGGGGTGGGGCGCCTGTTGCTCGCCTCCGTCGCGTTCGCCGGCCTGTACGTGCTGTTCGCGCTGCCGTTCGCGCGCGGCATCGGCTTCCGCGCGCTCGCCATCGAATCGAACCTGCCCATCGTGTCCGGGTTGGCGCGGCGCCTGGCCAGCCGCAAGGACGGCACGCCGTGAGTCGCGTGCGCGTGCGGGCCATCCTGCCGCTGGTCGCCGGGCTCGCGCTCGCTGGACTGCTCGGCGCGGGCGCGCTCGATGCGCTCCCCGACGGAGTCCGGGTGGCGCTGGCGCTGGGGGTGCTCGTGCTGCTGCCGGGCCTGGCGTGGAGCCGCGCCATCGGTGCGCGCGTGCCGGGCGGCGCATGGCTCGCCGCCGGCTGGGCGTTGGGCTTCGGCGTGGCGTGGCTCGGGGCCTGCGTGCTCGTGACGCGCGCGCTCGGCCTGCCGTTCACGATTCTGGCCCGAGCCGGCGCACCGTGGGCCGCGCTGCCGTGGCTCGGTGCGTTCGCGTTCGCGCCACGCGCACCGGCACCGGTGCCGGTCTGGTCGCGCGGCGCCAAGCTCGCGATCGTACTCGCGGCGCTGCTGGCACTGGTGCATGGGGTGCAGTTGGGCACGCCGGTGTCCTATTTCACGGACTCGCCGGACCACATCGGCACCGTGCGCCGCATGCTCGCGGAGGGCGACGCGTTCCCGACCGACGCGTTTTTTCGTAACGCGGGTGCGGCCGGCGCCGACCCGCGAAAAGGGTTGTGGCACGCGGAGGTGGCCCTGGTCTGTGCGCTGTCGCATACCGACCCGCTGCCTGCGTGGCGCCTGCTCGCGGCACTGCTGGCGCCGCTGTTCATCCTGAACGCCGCGGCGTTCGCGGCGTTGCTGGCCTCCAGCGCCTCCGGCGCTGGGTTCGCAGCGGCAGCGGGAGCATGGGGGCTGTTGCTCACGTACGGCGGCGGACTGGGGACGCAGTACCTGCGCGAGGCCGTGTTCGCCACGAAGCTCGCGGATCAGTTAGCGCTGGCCACGCTCGCGGCGCTGATCGTGGACCTGGAGTCACGAACAGCCCGCTCACGCGTCACGGTGGTCGGCCTGGCGCTCGGCACGGTGGCGGTGCATGTGTTTGGAGCCCTGCAATTCGCGATCACGTTCGCGGCGCTGGGGGCGGGGCTGCTGCTGCGTGATCGCGCGTGGTCGCCGCTCGTGCGCCGGCTGGTGGTCACCTCGGCCTGCTGCGCGCTCGCCACCCTGCCGTACCTCCTCTGGCGCGCGTGGGCCGCGTATGCGCCGGCCAATATCATCCACACGGAACCGCAAGGCATGCTCGAACTCGCCCCGGGCGCCAGCGTGGTGTCGTTCGGCGTGATGTGGGAGTGGCTCGGCACCGCTTGGCTGCTGTTCCCTTTGTCGCTCGTGGTGTGGGCGCGTGGCGCGCGCCGTCCGGCCGTGTTGTGCCTGCTCACCACCACGTTCGCGG
The DNA here is from genome assembly GCA_043749875.1 of Candidatus Eiseniibacteriota bacterium. Taxonomy (GTDB): domain Bacteria; phylum Eisenbacteria; class RBG-16-71-46; order RBG-16-71-46; family RBG-16-71-46; genus JAIOPA01. Next base: position 1,687 of record JAYVCN010000140.1, read on the forward strand.
TCGGGGTGTTGATGTTCTGCCCGCCGCTGGTGGCGGTGTTGCGCCCACGCCTCGGCTACCTGCTCATGCGCCTGCCGTGGCTCCTGCCCACGTCGGCCGCGGTGGCATTCCTGGCGGTCACGCTGCGCGAGGCGTGGTCCGCCGGCCGTCGCGTGGTCGCCGCCGCCGCCGCGGCAGTCCTGCTGCTCGGGCTGGTCGGCCCGCTGGTTGACGCGGTGCACGCGTTCACCGCCCCTGGCCGGGTGCGCGCGGCCGAGGCCACGGCCAGCGTCGAACGCTGGCGCGATGCGCTGGCGTGGATGGAGCGCCGTCTGCCCGCGGGCAGCGTGGTGCTCTCCGATCCGGCCACGAGCTATTCGATCCCCATGCTCACGCGCCACTGGGTCACCGCGCTGGTCGATCAGCACAGCTCGCCCAACGACTCGCTCGCGCTCGCGCGCATCCTCGATGCGCGCGACGCGCTCGATCCTTACACGTCGTGGGAGCGGACCGCGGCGGTCGTCCGCCGCTGGGGCGCCACGGCGATCGCGCTGAATGGCCGCTTCGCGACGGCGCCCCACCTCGACTACTGGGCGCCGAGCACGGCGTGGTACCGGGCAGCGCGCGCGCGGCTGGACCGCGCCCCGGCCGCGTTCGAACGGCTCTACGACCACGACGACTTCACCGTCTACGTGGTGCACCGCGCCGAGCTGGACGCGCTGCGCGGCGGCGACTCGGCGCGCCCGTTCGTCCGCCCGTTGGCCGCGGGCGAACACGAACTGCCGCTGGGCCCCGGGCTGCCTGGGTTGGTGAGACTGGAGCTGTCGCGGCCTGACGCCGCGGAGCCCCCGCGACCTCCGGCCGCGCGCGAGGGCGAGCGCGCGGCGCTCTGTGCCGCGCGCGGCGACACGCTCGCGGGCGTGCTCGAATGGCACGTGGACCGCCCGCTGCCGGCGGGTTCGTACCAGGTCGCCGTGCGCTTCGACCGCCCACTGCCGGCCGGCGTGCCCGCGGGGCCCGCCGCGCTCAGCAAGGTGTGGCGCAAGCTGA
>JAYVCN010000141.1:0-2614 GCA_043749875.1 Candidatus Eiseniibacteriota bacterium
AGACCACCGACGCCGGTCGCACCTGGCTGCCGATCTTCGACGAGCAGCCGACCGGTTCCATCGGCGCCATCGCCGTGGCTCCGTCGAACCCGCACGTCATCTACGTCGGCTCGGGCGAAGGGCTGCAGCGTCCCGACCTGTCCGTGGGCGACGGGGTGTATCGCTCGGGGGATGACGGGCGGACCTGGCAGCACGTCGGGCTCGAGGACGGTGAACAGATTCCCGCGCTGGCGGTGGACCCGCGCGACCCGCAACGCGTGTTCGCAGCAGTGCTCGGGCACCCCTACGGCGCGAATGAAGAGCGCGGCGTCTACCGCTCGAGCGATGGCGGCGCGCATTGGGAGCGCGTGCTGTGGCGGAACCACGACACCGGCGCCATGGACGTGCTGCTGGACCCGAACGACCCACGCAGCGTGTACGCCGTGCTGTGGTCGGCGCGCCAGGCGCCATGGGAAGTGGGCGGCTCATTCACCCGCTCCGAGGACAACGGCCTGTGGAAATCGAGCGACGGCGGCAGCACGTGGCGCGCGCTCGGCGCGGGCCTGCCGGGCGCGGCCGACGGACTCGGCCGCATCGGCATCGCCGTCTGCGCGAGCCGGCCGGCGCGATTGTACGCCGTGCTCGGAGCTAAGAAGGGCGGCGGGCTCTACCGCTCGGAGGATGCGGGCGAGCACTGGACGCTGGTCAACGATGACCACCGGCTGTGGGAACGCGATGGCGACTTCAACGAGGTGAAAGTCGACCCGCACGATGCGGACGTGGTCTACGTGGCCAACGTCGTGAGTTGGAAGTCGTCGGACGGGGGACGGACGTTCGCGGCTTTTCGAGGCGCACCCGGCGGCGACGACTACCACCGCTTCTGGATCCATCCCGACGACCCCAACACGCTGCTGCTCGCGGGCGACCAGGGCGCCATCATCACGTTGAACGGCGGACGCACGTGGAGCTCGTGGTACAACCAGCCCACGGCGCAGTTCTACCACGTCAGCACCGATGACAGGTTTCCGTACAAGGTCTACGGCGGACAGCAGGAGTCCGGCTCGGTGGGCATCTCCTCGCGCGGCGACGACGGCAGCATCACGCTGCGCGATTGGCACCCGGTGGGCGCAGAGGAGTACGGCTACGTTGCGGCGGACCCGCTGCATCCAGGGATCGTGTTCGGCGGGAAGCTGAATCGTTACGACGTGCGTACAGGAGACGTGCAGAACGTGACTCCCGATCCCATCCGCGCCGGCAGCTATCGCTGGGTGCGCACCATGCCGGTGCTGTTCTCGCCCGTCGACCCGCATGTGCTGTACCTGGGTGCGAATGTGGTGTTCGAGACGCGCGACGGTGGCCAGCACTGGCGCGCGCTGGGCGGCGACCTGACGCGCGCGGCAGCGGCGGCCCCTGCGAACCTCGGAGTGTTCACGTCACAAGACCCCGAGCAGGGTACCCATCGTGGCGTGGTCTACAGCATCGCGCCGTCGCCGCTGCGGTTGTCGTTGTTGTGGGCCGGCACGGATGACGGGCTGGTGCACGTGACGCACGACGGCGGCAAGAGCTGGACCGACGTGACGCCGCCGGAGCTGACGCCGTGGAGCAAGCTGTCCATGCTCGAGGCGTCGCACTTCGACACGCTCGTCGCGTACGCGGCCGTCAACCGCTTTCGGCTCGACGATGTATCGCCGCATATCTGGCGCACGCGGGATGGGGGCGCGCACTGGACCGAGGTGGTGGCCGGCGTGGGTCACAACGAAGTCGTGAACTCGGTGCGCGAGGACCCCGTCGTGCCCGGGCTGCTCTACGCGGCCACCGAGCACACCGTGTACGTGTCGTTCGACGACGGCGAACACTGGCAATCGCTGCGCTTGAACCTGCCGTCCACCTCGGTGCGCGACATCGTGGTGCACGAGCGCGACCTGGTGATCGGAACGCACGGCCGTTCGTTCTGGATTCTCGATGACATCAACCCCTTGCGGCAGGCGCGCGCCGCGTTGGCGAATCCGCGCGGCTACCTGTGCGCGCCGGCGCCCGCGGTGCGCGTGCGCGCCAATCGCAACACGGACACGCCCATGCCGCCGGACGAACCCCTGGGCCAGAACCCACCCGATGGCGCGATGCTCGACTACTGGTTCGGCGAGACGCCCCGGGGACCGGTCACGCTGGAGATCCTCGATGTCGCGGGCGCGTTGGTGCGGCGGTTTGCGAGCGACGACCCGCCCGACACGCTGCCGACCGGGCTCCAGGTTCCGCTCTACTGGATGCGCCGGCCGCGAGTGCTGCCGGCGGCCGCGGGCATGAATCGCTTCGTCTGGGATCTGCACGGCGCGGCGCTCCCGGGACTCGAACGCGGCTACCCCATCGCGGCCACGCCGCAGGACACGCCGGCCGAGCCGCGGGGCCCGTGGCTGCCGCCCGGGGAATACCGCGTGCGGCTCACGCTGGGCAGCGAACACCTCGAGCGCCCGCTCAGCGTGCGCATGGACCCGCGCGTGGCCACACCGGCTGCGGGGCTGCGCCGGCAATACGCGCTGAGCGCGCAGCTCGTTGCGGCCATGCGAAGCGACTCCGCGCTGGCCGATCGCGTGCGTGCGCGCGTGGGGGTGGGGCCGGTGGGAGCGGCTCGCCCGGC
>JAYVCN010000142.1:0-3251 GCA_043749875.1 Candidatus Eiseniibacteriota bacterium
GGCGATCGTGGGTGTCGGCAGCGGGCAGACCTCGCGCGTCGACGCGGTGGACCTGGCGCTCGCGAAGGCTCGGCGCGCGGGCCACGACCTCGCCGGCACGGTGCTCGCGAGCGACGGCTTCTTCCCGTTCCCCGACGGCGTCACGCACGCCGCCGAGGCGGGCGTTCGCGCCATGGTCCAGCCGGGTGGTTCGGTCAAGGATGCGGCGGTGATCGCCGAGGCCGACCGGCTGGGTGTGGCCATGGTATTCACGGACCGCCGCGTGTTCCGTCACTAGGCTCTTTACACTTGCCACTCTAAGGAGGACGTCTCGCATGGATGCGACACAACGCCGCACGGTCGCGCTCGCGGCCTACGCCATCGCCTTCGTCCTGTTCGTGTTCTTCTTCGGTCGGCAGTTCTGGGCGTGGATGAATTGGCACGATTCCAAGAACACGCTCGACTTCGGACTGTTCAAGATCAGCTCGCGTCCGGAGTTCCCGAACGACGCCCGCAGTGTGCTGCTCGGGCTGATCGTGCCCATCGTCCTCGCCGCGGGCGGCCGCGTGATCGGCCGGGGGAGTGGCACGAAGTGACGCTGGCCTCGCGGAGCGCGCGCGCGTGACTCCGTTCGACTTGGCGCGCGCGGAGTTGTTCACGCCGTGGGACACCGAGCGCGTGTTCGCCGCCATCGACGCGCTGCTGCGCGATGGGTTCGTGGTCGGCGACGTGCGCTACCGATTGTTCGGCGGGCGCATCGGGCAGGTGTTCAGCATGAGCCTCGGGCTGCCGTTCCTCGGCGGCGGGACGCCGGTACTGCGCGGTCGCGTGCGCGACGGCGCGAGCCCGACGTCGGTCGAGGTGCGCGTCGGCGCGCGGCACGAGTTCGTTATCTTCGGCTGGTTCTGGATCGTGCTCACCGTGCTCGGCGGCGGTTACCAGATCCTGCTCCAGTTCCGGCGCGTGCTCGCGGGCGAGTCCGGCTGGAACGTGGTGTTCGAGGTGCTGCCAGGCATCGCCATCCTGGCGGCGATCGTCACGATCGCCATCGGCTGGTGGCGCCACCGCCAGCGGCCGCAGGCGCGCGCGCTCGTCGAACAACTTCGGCTCCGTCTCGAGGCGTCGTACGCGCCCTCGCACTCGGTTCCATTCACGCCCCGGCCCAGCTCGTGAAAGCTCCAAGCCGCATGCCCCGCGCCTCCGTGCTGATCCTCGACTTCGGCAGCCAGTACACGCAGCTGATCGCGCGGCGCGTGCGCGAGCTCGGCGTCTACTCCGAGATCGTGCCGGGGACCACGCCGCTCGCCGAGATCATCGCACGAAAGCCCGCGGCCTTGATCCTCGGCGGTTCGCCCGCGAGCGGCTATCGCGCCGAAGCGCCCATGCCGGACGCGGGCATTTACGGGCTCAAGCTGCCGCTGCTCGGCATCTGCTACGGGTTCCAGGCCACGGCGCAGCTCCTGGGTGGCAGCATCGCCAAGGCCGATCGGCGCGAGTACGGCCCGGCCACGTTCATCCAGGATGGCCGCTCGCCGCTGTTCGCGGGCGTGCCCAAGCGCTTCAAGGCGTGGATGAGCCATGGCGACAACGTGCAGTCGCTCGGACCCGGATGGTTGAAGGTGGCGCACACCACCAACTGCGCGTTCGCCGCCGCGCGCCACAAGGACCTGCCGTTTCACTTGATCCAGTTCCATCCGGAAGTGGTGCATTCGCCCTATGGGAAGCAGGTATTGTCGAATTTCCTGTTTCGCATTGCTGGACTCAAACCCGGTTGGTCGATCAAAGATTTTCTCAAAACGGCCGTGAAGGACATCCGCGCGCAGGTCGGCGACGGGCAGGTGCTGTGCGGGCTCTCGGGTGGCGTGGATTCCACGGTGGCCGCGACGCTCATCCACCGCGCCATCGGCGACCGGCTGGTGTGCGTGCTGGTGGACCATGGCCTGCTGCGGCTTGACGAGGCGGCCCAGGTGGAGCGCGAACTCGGCTCGCGGCGACACTTGAACCTGCGCGTCGTGAACGCGCAGGAACGGTTCTTGAGCAAGCTAGATGGTATCGCGGACCCCGAACGCAAGCGCAGGATCATCGGCGAGGAGTTTGTTGCTGTTTTCGAGGACGAAGCGCAGCGCATCGGCCCCGTGGATTTTCTGGCCCAGGGCACGCTCTACCCGGACGTCATCGAGTCGGCGTCCGCGGGCTTCGGCTCGCAGCTGATCAAGACGCACCACAACGTGGGCGGGCTCCCCGAGCGCATGCGCATGAAACTGGTGGAGCCCTTGAAGTGGCTGTTCAAGGATGAAGTCCGCCTACTCGGCCGCGAGTTGGGGCTGCCGGCGCCACTCGTCGACCGGCATCCGTTCCCGGGTCCGGGACTCGCCGTGCGCGTTCTGGGGCCGATCCGCGCGCACGATCTCGACGTGCTGCGCCACGCGGACGCGATCTTCATCGAGGAACTGCGGCGGGCGAAGTGGTATGCCAAGACGTGGCAGGCATTCGCCGTGCTGCTGCCGGTATCCACGGTGGGTGTGAAGGGCGACGAGCGTTCCTACGAGAAAGTCGTGGCGCTGCGCGCGGTCAACTCGGTGGACGGCATGACCGCCGACTGGACACGCTTGCCGCACGCGCTGTTGGCGCGCATCGCCAATCGCATCGCCAACGAGGTACACGGCGTGAATCGCGTCGTCTACGACGTCACCAGCAAGCCACCGGCGACCATCGAGTGGGAGTGAGACGCCGCGTCCTCCAGTTGGCGGTCGTGGCCGCGCTGGCCACCGTGACCGCGGCGCATGCGGGCATGCCGCAGCTCACGGCGACGCGTGCGGGCGTACGTTGGTTCGGAGCGACGCTGGCAGGCCGCGGCAGTGCCGTGGCGGCGCCGGTCGTCGCCTGGTGGCGCGCGGCGCGCGACAGTGGGCTCGCCGGCGTGGCGGTGCTGTGTCCGCTCGCCGACACGCTCGCGGCGCGCGGCGACACGACGCGCGCCGATTCGCTGCTCGCGCTGCCACGGCTCGCCCACTCGCTGTGGGCGTGGGACGCGGTGCGGCGCCGTGCGGCGTACGTGCTCGCGCACGGTGACGTGTCGCGGGCCCAGAAGCTGCTCGATCTGACGGCGCGGGCCAGCTGGCCGCCGGCCGAGGTCGCGGCGTGGCGCGCGATGGAGGCGCCGATCCTCGTGGCCCTGCGGGATACGTTGGGCGGTGAGGCGCTGGCCCGCGGCGTGCTCGAGAATTATGTCGGCGTGACACCGGCCTCCGGTCAAGCCCTGGCGCTGCTCG
>JAYVCN010000143.1:0-6897 GCA_043749875.1 Candidatus Eiseniibacteriota bacterium
CTTCGTGGTGCCGGGCTTGATCGACACGCACGTGCACTATTCGCAGACCGGCTGGGTGGATGGACGTCCGGATGCGCTCGACCTGCGCGCGCGCTATCCCTACGAGCAGACCGAGCAGCGGCTGCGCGAGCATCCGCAGGTCTTCCACCGTGCCTACCTCGCCAGCGGCGTGACCACGGTGTTCGACGTGGGCGGCTACCCGTGGACCGTGCAGGCGGCACACGCAGCCGAGGCCAGCACCGAGGCGCCACACATGTCGGCCGCGGGGCCACTGCTGTCGACCTATGATTTCTGGCTGAATCTGCCCGGCGAGCGGCAATTCATATACCTGCGCGACAGTGTCGCCGCCGTGGAGGGCGTGCGCTACTTGAAGTCCATCGGCGCGAACGCGGTGAAGGTGTGGTTCATCGTCCGCCCCGGGAGCGACTTCGACGCCATGACGCGCAACGTCATGACCGTGGGCGCCGAAGCGCAGCGTCAGCGGCTGCCATTGATCGTGCACGCGACCGGCTTGCAGGAGGCCAAGGTCGCATTGCGTGCCGGCGCACGCCTGCTCGTCCACAGCGTGCAGGACCACCCGCTCGACGCGGAGTTTCTGGCAATGGCGAGGACGACGGGCGCGTTCTATTGCCCCACGCTCACCGTGATCGATGGTTACGCGGCACTGCCGGCCGCCGCGCGCTCCGGCCACGCGCCCGACATCGACGACCCGTTTGGAGCCGTGGACTCGCTCACGCGCGCGCACGTCGCGCTGACCGGAGATGAGGCGCGGCGAGTGCTCGGACCGGCGCCGGCGACGCGCGATTCACTCTTCGCGGCGCTCCGGCAGACCATGGCCAGCAATCTCATGCTCGTGCGAAAGAGCGGCATCCCGATCGTCACCGGCACCGACGCGGGCAATCCGCTGACGCTGCACGGGCCCGCCATCCACGCCGAGATGGAAGCGATGCAGCGCGCCGGCATGAAACCGGCCGAGGTGCTGCTGGCCAGCACGCGCGACGCTGCGCGCGCCATGGGTCGGCAGGCCGAGCTGGGCACGATCGAGAAGGGCAAGTCGGCCGACCTGCTGATTGTGCTGGGCGACCCGACGAAGGACATCGCCAACCTGCGCAAGCTCCAGTGGGTGATGCGATCGGGCGTCGTGCGCAGCAGCGAGGAACTGCGCGCGGCGGTGGCTAGGACACGATGGTAGGCGGCTGCGCCATGAGCTTGCGGCGGCCGCGGGCGGACTAGAACCGCACGCCCAGCACGCGCACGCGCGCGCCGCCCGCGACGGGCTCGATGGCCGCGAGCACCGCGGCGTTCGCCACCAGCCGGCCGTCGCGCAGCTCCAGCATGCTGGACGGCACCGGGCGGCTGGCCACGAAGTAGATGCCCGCGCCGAGGCCCGCGAACGCGCCGATGACGATGCCCCAGCGCAGCGGCTCCGCGCTCGGTCCGGAGTCCGCCAGCATGATGGCGCCGCCGAGCACCGCGCCCGCGACGGCGCCCCAGTACACGGACTTGGCGATCTCCTTGACCGGGTTCTCGTCGCCTTCACGGTGAATGGTGACGCTGCCTGAAGAGCGGGCGAGTAGTTCCGGCGCGAGGCTCGCATCAGCGGCGAACGCGAGCGTGGCGTTCAAGCACAGGCACCCAGCCAGCACCCATGCGACGAATCGGCGGAACATGACGGACCTCCGTGGCACGCGTCGTCGGGCGGGAGCGCCCCTGCGTGACGTGCGCGCAATTGACGCACGGAGCACCATGGCGGCGCAAGCGCCGCGAATTGGACGCCTGTAGGCCCTTGCGGCACACTCACTGGCCGCAATCTATAGAGTAGAGTGGGCGCTCGATCCGGGGCGCCTCCCCGCGGGCGTTTCCGCGGCAGCCCCGCGCAGCCGCCGTGATCCACCCCCTAGAAACCTCAGGAGTCCGCCGTGCTCGCATCCACCCAGCTCAAGGTCGGTACGCTCGTGCTGTACAACGGGAAGCCGCACCGCGTCGCCACGGTGATGCACCGCACACCCGGCAACCTGCGCGGATTCGTCCAGGCGAAACTGGTGAACATCGAGAACGGGTCCAATCAGGAGGTGCGCTTCAGCACTGACGACAAGCTCGAACGCGCCGTGCTTGACGAGCACAAGCTGCAGTTCAGCTACAAGGCGGGCGACGCGTACCACTTCATGAACATCGAGTCGTACGAGATGGTCGAGTTGTCGGGGGAGGTGCTGGGCGAGAACGCGGGCTACTTGACCGAGGGCCTGATGATCACCGCCGAGTATTTCGAGGGCCGCGTCGTGGGCATCGACCCACCGATGTTCGTGGAGTTGAAGGTCACCGAGACCACGCCCAACATCAAGGGGGCGGCGGTGCAGAACACGTCCAAGCCCGCCAAGCTCGAGACCGGCCTCGAGATCAAGGTGCCGCCCTATATAGAGGAAGGCGATCGCGTGAAAGTGGACACGCGCACCGGCGATTTCGTCGAGCGGCTGTAGTGCACTGCGCGCACGCCGCGCTGAACGCCCGGTGGCACGCGATGATCCTGCGCCCTGTTCGAATCGCCATCGTCGCCGGCCCGGCCCTGGGGCTGGTGCTCGCCGCGTTCACGCCGGGCTCCAGTGCGGGGCTGCCCTCGTTCTCCCGCGCTTACGCGGCGCCATGCCAGCGATGTCACGGGACCTTCTCGGGCCTGAACCACCAGGGCATGGCGTTCTTGCAATCGGGCTTCCGCCAGCGGGAGGACGCGGGATTCACACGACGGCCGGCTCGACTGCCGATGTTCTCCGTCGTGGCGGATCTGAACCAGGACTTCGCGACGGCCGACAGCGGCGTCGGCGCCGGGCCGGTTCGCGACCGGGACCGGGACCGCGACAGCGAGTCGCGCCAGGGCAGCGTGGAACTGCATGCCGCTGGAACGCTCTCCGGCCACCTGAGTTTTCATCTCGAGGGTCAGCTGCCCGCCCGCGCCGGAAGCCTGGTCTCGAACACGGCGTTCGTCCAGCTGGACGATCTGGTGCGAAACGGCGGGCTCAACCTCAAGATCGGCGAGTACCGCGTACCGGGGCCCTATCTGGCGCTGTCGCGACCGGCCCGGTTCGCGGACTACCTGACACTGGAGAGCCTGCCCGCGCGTGGCCTCGAATTCAGCGGCACCTCGGCAGACTGGACCTACGGCGCGGGGTTCGTCCAGAGCCAGCGTGCTCGAAGCTCGGCAAACTCGGCCACACGGATGTTCGGACCGCTCGAGGACACGTACCTGCGGCTCGATCGCGACCTGGGTCGCCAGCGGGTCGGAGTGCGGATGCTGTTCGATCGTCAGGACTCGAACCTGCCGGGGCTCGCGTGGCTGCAACATCTGCAGGCGCAGGCGAGCGCACTGCTCGAGGTGGGCCGGTTCGAGCTCGTGCCCGCGTACTCGTTTGACCGATTCGACGACCGGCCTGCGGGCGGGCTTCACCAGCGCCGGCAGACGGCGCTGATCGAGGCACGCGTTTCGCTGGATGACGCTCGCCGCTGGAAGCTGACGGCGTTCGCCGAGCACGACTACACGACGAGGACCCGCTACAGCCCCGAGGCGGATCGCCACCAGGAGGCGCTGGAGCTGGGCTTTGGCGTGCGGCAGAGCACCGAGCTCGCCATCGAATATGTGCACGCCGGCGACAACATCAGCGGGCCACAAGTCGAGCGTTTCAACACCTATCTGCGGCTCGGGTACTGAACCCTGCTCGCGAACGATTCAACGCTGGCCACGCTGTTGGCGAACGATGCCGCGCTTGCCGCCCTGCTCGCGGAGCTGCGTAGTCGTCAGGCGGAGCAGCGTTCGAACGACTCGGCGCATGACGTGGCGCACGCGCTGCGCGTCGCGCGCTGGACGCTGGCGCTGGGCGGGGCCGAGGTGGACCCGCGCGAGGCCGTGGCCGCGGCATTGCTGCACGACGCCGTGAATCCGCCGAAAGACTCGCCCAAGCGCGCGCGGGCCAGCGAACGCAGTGCTGCGCTTGCGCGCGAGCGCCTGCACGCCCTCGGCTTTGCGCCCGAGTCGGTCACGCGCATCGCCGACGCGATTCGCGACCACAGTTTCTCGCGCGGCGCGGTGCCGGCGACGCCGCTCGGGTGTGCGCTCCAGGACGCCGATCGGCTCGAGGCGCTGGGCGCCATCGGGCTGCTGCGCTGTATCTCCACCGGCGTGCGCATGGGCGGCGCGTGGTTCGAGGCGGACGATCCGTGGGCCGAAATACGACCACTGGACGACACGCGCTACTCGGTTGACCATTTCTTCACCAAGTTGCTCAAGCTGCCCGCCACCATGCGCACCGTGGCGGGCCGAGCAGAAGCCGAGCGGCGCGCCGCGTTCCTGCGCGACTTCTTGTCGCGGCTGGGTGAAGAATTGGGGCGGCCGGCACCGCCGGCTTGACCCCCCGCCGCCGGGCATCGCACTCTCAATATCCCATGCACCTCCTTCGCAAGCTGTTCCGACCCGGACGTGAGCTGGCGGCGCTATTGCTACTCGCGTCGCTGCTCGTGGGCCAGGCGGCCGATGCCCGCCACCACCTGTCGGACCAGGGTTGCCCTGCCGATACCGGCGGGCGCGACAGCCACTGCACGTGCGCCAGCCTGCACGCAGTGTCGCTCGCAAGCGAGGCGCTGGCGCAGTTGGCGCCGGTCGAGATGCAGCGCGAACTCGCGCGGGTCGCGAGCGCGCTGGCCCCCATCGCGTGCGCCGTCATCAGCGCGGCGCCACGAGCCCCTCCACAGGGCTGACGAGTTCGAGAGCCCCCGCGGCTCTTCAGTTTCTCGCCGTGCTCGCCGCTCGGGCGTGCACATGGACCAAGCCCCTGTGAGGTACCCATGCGCAGGTCATTCCTCTGTGCGGTTCTCGTGCTGGCGATCGCGCCAGTACGCACCGCGCACGCCGGGGTCGTGAACCCCGACATCTCCGTGATCGGACAGCCCCTGTTCAGCTGGAACGACGCCGCGGGCGACCCGACGCGCAAACGCCCGGTGTTCGACGTGGGCGAGACCGAGTTCGTGTTCGATTCCGCCCTGAACCCGTACGCGCGCGGCTTCTTCACGGTATCGCTGGCCAAGGGCCAGATCGATCTCGAGGAAGGCTACTTCACGCTGTTGCGCGGGCTGCCGGGCGGTATCGTGCTCAAGGGCGGCAAGTACCGGGTCGGATTCGGCAAGCTCAATCCCGCGCATCCGCACACGTACCCGTTCGCGGAGCGCTTTGGAGTTCTCAAGGCCTACCTGCCCGGCGATGAAGCCTTCAACGAGACCGGCCTCGACATCTCGTGGCGCCTGCCGCTGCCCGGCTCGTGGTCGGTGACGGCCAGTGGCGACGTGCTACAGGGTGATTCGTTTCGGATCGAGCGCGATCCCACGTTGGTCGCGAACGATCCGCTGCTCACCCCACTCGGCGACCACGCGACCGAGCCCCGCGCCGCATGGCTCGGGCGGCTGGCGGCGTTCGCCCCGGTCGGCGATCGCTCCGGTGTGGAGCTGGGGCTGACTGCCACGCAGGGCACCAACAACGTGGCGGCGCAGGCGCGCACGCTGGTCACAGGTGCCGACGTGAAGGCCAAGCTGTGGACGAGCGCCAATGCTTACCTGCTCACGCAGGGCGAGTTCCTGCACCTCGACCGCGACGAAGCGGGCTGGGACGGGAGTGCGGCCGCGTACGCGCTCGACAGCCGGAAGAGCAGCGGCGGCTACCTGTTCACCGACTACAACTGGGCGCAGCGCTACAACGTCGGCGCTTCGTTCGAGAGCTTCGAGGATCCGTCCGTGAACGGAGCGCGGCAGCAGTCGTACGGACTGTTCGCTGGGCTGGCGCTCATGGAGGAGACGACCGCGTTCCGGCTCGACTGGCGGCACGTGCAACCCGGGCGACCTGTGGGCGCCACCACCGATCCCGACGCCGAGAACCACCTGACGCTTCGCGTGATCTATTCCATGGGGCCGCACAAGGCCCATCAGTTCTAGGAGACCCTCCATGAATCGCAGACAATTCGCATTGCTGTTGGCGGTGGTGGCCCTCTCGGCCCCGGCGTCGGCATTCGCGAAACTCAAAGTCGCGGCGTCCACCAACGATCTTGCGTCCATCGCCGCGAGCATCGGCGGCGATCAGGTCGAGGTGTTCGCCATCGCGCGGCCCTCGTCAGACCCGCATCGCATCGAGGCATTGCCGAGCTACATGGTGAAGGTGTCGCGTGCGCAGGTGTTCTTGAAGATCGGGCTCGGCCTCGACCAGTGGGCGGACGCCATCGTGGACGGCTCGCGCAACTCGTCGGTGCAGATCGTGGACTGTTCGCGCGACGTGCACGTACTGGAGAAGCCCACGGGCAGGGTGGATGCCTCGATGGGGGACGTGCACCCGGACGGCAATCCGCACTACTGGCTCGACCCACGCAATGGCGGTGTGGTCGCGCGCAACATCGCCGACGCACTCGCGAAGGCCGACCCGGGCCACGCGGAGCAGTACCACGAGCGCGCCGAGGCGTTCGGCAAGCAGGCCGAGGACGCTTTTGAGCGGAATGCGATCGCGGCAAAGAAACTGCCGTCGCACGCGGTGTTCACCTACCACCGCTCATGGAGCTACTTTGCCGACGCCTTCGGTTTCGAAGTGGTGAATACGGTGGAGCCGGTGCCCGGCATCCCGCCGACCGCGCGGCACCTGCAAGAGTTGGTGGAGCAGGCCAAGGCGCGCAAGGTCGGCGTCCTGATCCAGGAATCCTACTTTGCGGCCGACGGCGGCAAGTTCCTGAACCGGCAGGCCGGCGTGCGGCCGGTGGTCGTGACCGCCTCGTGCGACGCACCCACGGCCGGCAGCTATCTCCAGCACTTCGACGCGCTCATGGCCGCCATCGCTGGAGGCCAGTGATGTTCGACGCACTGCAACTGCCGTTTTTCCAA
>JAYVCN010000144.1:0-4409 GCA_043749875.1 Candidatus Eiseniibacteriota bacterium
GCCGACCTGGTCGAAGTCGAGCACACCGCGCAGGTAGCGCGCGACGAGGCGCGTCGCCTCTGCGGCGCTGCGCGTACCGGCCAGGGAACTCGCGACCTCGCGCAGCGACACCAGCTGCACGTTGGTCTCGATCAAGCGGCGGTGTGACAGCTCGAGGTCATTGACAAGCTGGTCCAGTACCTGGACCAGCTGCAGCGGATCCTCGAGCGCACCCAGGGCCGGAGTCCCGCCGCCCTGGGACAGCCCGCGCACCTCTTCCACGCGGCGCAACAGCGCGCGCAGATGTTCCCGGTTCGATTCGGTCATGGATTGAGGACCGTCTCGCGCGAGGCCGGAGGGGACCGGCTTCGCGGTCTGCTGGAGACCACCGGAACCGCACCGCCGAACAGGGCGGGTGGGCGATGCGGTTCGTTTGCACCTGCAAAGAGCGCCTCCGGCGCCCCTCGCTCGGCGTACTGCCGGCGCCTGCGGCGCCGTTTGCGGATGCTAGCCCTGGTCCACGAACTCGCGGACCGTCTGGGCCACGTAGCGGATCTGCTCTTCTGAAAGCTCGGGGTAGATCGGCAGCGCCAGCGTCTCGAGCGCGGCCGCTTCCGAATGCGGCATGTCGCCATTCTTGTAGCCCAAGTGCGCGAAGCACTTCTGCAGATGGAGCGGCACGGGGTAGTAGACCTCGCAGCCGATGGTCTTCTCGGCCAGGTGCTTCTTCAACTCGTCGCGCTTCTGCACGCGGATCACGTACTGATTGTAGATGTGGCGGGTGCGCGGGTCGTGGTACGGCCGGCCCACGCGCGAACCCTCGAACAGTGCGCTATAGAGCGCGGCGTTCTTCGCGCGCTTTTCGCTCCAGCGGTCGAGGTGTTTGAGCTTCACACGCAGGATGGCGGCTTGCAGCGCGTCCAGGCGCGAGTTGGTGCCCACCACCGAGTGGTGGTATTTCGGCTTGGCGCCGTGATTGCACAGCAGCCGGGCCTTCTCGGCGAGCTCCTGGTTGCCGGTCGTGATCATGCCGCCGTCCCCCGCCCCGCCCAGGTTCTTGGACGGGAAGAACGAGAACGTGCCGAAGTCACATTGCGAGCCGGAGCGCTTGCCCTCCCACTCCGAGCCGATCGACTGCGCCGCATCCTCGATCAGGTACAGCTGGTGCTTGTCACAGATGGCCTTGAGCGATGGCAAGTCGCAGCACTGGCCGAACAGCGACACGGCGACGACCGCCTTGGTGCGCGGCGTGATCGCGGCCTCGAGCCGATGCGCATCGAGGTTGTAGGTGCGCGGGTCCACGTCCACGAACACCGGCGTCGCGCCATTGTTGGCCACGGTGCCGGCAGTGGCGAAGAACGAATAGGCCGGCGAGATGACCTCGTCGCCGGGGCCGATGCCGAGTGCCCACATGGCGATCAGCAGCGCGTCGGTGCCCGACGCGCACGCCACGGCGTACGGCGTCTGCGAATAGCGCGCGATCTCCTCCTCGAGCCCGGTGATCTCCGGGCCACCGATGAAGTGACAGCTCTCCATGACGCGGCGCACGGCATCGTCGGTCTCGGCGCGGATGGTGTCGTACTGCGCGCGCAGGTCCAGGAGCGGCACCTTCATCGTCGTGTTCGTCGGCATGCGTGTTCTCTCTTCTCCGGTGCGTACCGGGTGTGTGGGCGGATAGGGGTTATGCGTCGACCCAGCCTTGATTCTCGAGCCATTGTTCCTTGGGCACCTCTCGCCACACCTTGGCGGGTTTGCCCACCACGATGGTGCGGGCCGGGACATCACGCGTGACGGTGGAGCCGGCGGCGACCAGGCCATCCTCGTGGATGGTCACACCGGGCAGCGTCACACTGCCGGCGCCGATGCGCCCGCCCTTCTTCACCGTCACGCCTTTGAAGTGCTTGAAGCGCTCCTGCGTGCGGCCGACGAAGTTGTCGTTCGACGTCACCACGCCGGGAGCCACGAACACGCGATCCTCGAGCGTGGAGTAGGCGCACAGGTAACACTCGCTCTCCAGCTTGCAGTAGCGGCCCACGCTGCAGAAGTTCTCGATGGTCACGCCACGGCCGACGATCGTGCCACGGCCCACGGTGACATTCTCGCGCACCGTGCACAGGTCGGCCATGAGGACTTTGGCGTCGATCATGGCACCGCGATACAGCACCACGCCCGTGCCGACGATGCTGGTGTCGCCGATGCTCAGCGGCGGCAGGTCCTGCTCCTTCGTGGTCGCCGAGTTCGCGGCCTTCATCGGCAGCTTGCCGAGCGAGGAGAAATCGTCGATGCGCACATCGGCACCCACGCGCGTGTCGGCGTGGATCACGACGTGGTGGCCGAGTCGGCAGCCCTCGCCGAGCGTGACCTCGGCGCCGATGACGCAGAACTCGCCCAACGTGGTGCCGGCGCCGATCCGGGCGCTGGGGTGGATCACGCTCGTCACAGCACCTCCTGCGGCAGCGGTAGCACCGCGACCGGCTGGCCGCCCGCCTTGAGCGAGCGCTGTGCCGCGTCGAGCACCTTGACGACGCGCAGTCCTCCAAGCCCGTCGGTGAGCGGACGCTTGCGCTCGCGCACGCACTCCACGAAGTGCAGGCACTCCAACCGTAGGGGTTCCTGCAAGGAGATCTTGGGAATCAAGATATCGCCGCTGCGGACAGTCAGCGCGTCGCCGTACGACACCACCTGCCCGGCGCGATCCACACCCTTGTCGTACACCTTGATCTTCTCGCTTGCCTCCATGTCGTCGAACACCATCATCTTCTGCGTGCCGACCACGGTGAACTTGCGCAGCTTGTGCGGGTCGAGCCACGACACGTGCACGTGCGCGCTCTGGCCGCCCGGGAAGCGCAGGTCCACGAACACCACGTCCTCGACGCCGGGCTGGAGGAATGCCGCACCGCGCGCGGCCACGTCCACCGGTTCCTGATCCATCAGATACAGGATCACCGACAGGTCGTGCGGCGCGAAGCTCCACAGGGCATTCTCGTCCTTGCGCACCTTGCCGAGGTTGACGCGCTGGCAATAGATGTAGAGCAGATCGCCGATCGAGCCGTCCTGCACCATCTTCTTGAGATACTGCACGCCCGGGTGGTAGAGCAGCAGGTGCCCGACCATGAGCACGCGGCCCTTCGTTTTGGCGAGCCGGACCAACTCCTCGGCGTGCGCCACCTCGAGCGTGAGCGGCTTCTCGACGTAGACGTCCTTGCCCGCTTCCAGCAGCGCCTTGGCGAGCGGGTAGTGGCTCACGGCCGAGGCGGCCACGACGACACCCTGCACGTCGGGGTCGCGGGCCACGTCGGCCACGTCACCGACGGCGCGCACGCCGGGGTACTGGGCGGCGGTCCTTGCCAGCCGCTGCGGGTCGGCGTCGCACACGCTGACCAGTCGCGTTCCCGGCAAGTTCGCGAAATTGCGAACCAGGTTCGCGCCCCAGTCACCGGTGCCGACGACGGCGATGCCGACGAGTTCCGACACAGCAGGCCTCCGAAGAATCGCTAGGATGGGTGCTACACAGGCTGGAGAGGGTGGCGCAGTCCAGCAGGTTATCCAGCCCTCGCCGGGGGGTCAACGGGGTGCCCGCCTGCGAGTCAATTTGCGGCTCCATCCGCTCGCGTTTCGGGCGGGTCGTGGTTCCGACCGCTCCGAGCGCCGCCCGCGCGCGTCAGGCCGCCTGGCGTTCGCCGCCCTCCACTCGGTTGCGTCCGTTGCGCTTGGCGAGGTAGAGCGCGCGGTCGGCGGCTTCGATGAGTCCGGTGACCGAATCTCCGTCCTCGGGGTGATGCGCGATGCCGGTGCTGACCGTGATCGCGCCCGGCTCGACGAGCGGGAACTGGTGCGACTCGACCGCTGAGCGCAGGCGCTCCGCCACCGCGGCGGCCCCGACACGGTCCGTCTGCGGCAGGATCACGGTGAACTCGTCGCCGCCGTATTTTGCCACCAGATCCCACGAGCGCACCTGCGTGGTGAAGAGCTGTGCGATCTCGCGCAGGAGGAAGCTGCCGCGCAGGTGACCGTTGCGGTCGTTGTAGCCCTTCAGGTTGTCCACATCCACCATGAGGATGGACAGGTCCTGGCGGAAACGCGTCGCGCGCTTGACCTCGCGGCGCAGCGCCGACTTCAAGTAGCGGTAGTTGAACACCTGAGTCAGGTCATCGGTGACCGCGAGCTTCTCGAGGTTCTCGGACAGGCGCAGGTTGTCGAGCGCCACCGCCGCCCACGCGGCGAGCAGCGCCAACTGGCGCGCCTCGCGGCCCGTGAAGCGCGCGGAGCCTTGCTGGCGATGCACCGCGAGGTAGCCGTTCTTGCGATCCTGCAACCGCAGCGGCACGTAGAGCGCGGGCCCCGGGCTCACGCCCGGGCACGCGGCTTCGGGCGAGACGCCGGAATTGCCAAGGTCGGCGAGCACGCGTGGCTGGTGTGCGCGCAGCAGT
>JAYVCN010000145.1:0-8541 GCA_043749875.1 Candidatus Eiseniibacteriota bacterium
CACGAGCCAGCTGAACCTCAGGGATGGCTCCGAGGTGAACATCTCATGGTCGAGATCACCGAGGTTCGTGTATCGCTTCGGAACGACGAGAAGCTGAAGGCGTTTGTGAGCATCACGCTCAATGATTCCTTCGTCGTGCGTGGGCTCAAGGTCATCCGTGGCAACACCGGGTTGTTCGTCGCCATGCCGAGCCGCAAGCGGCCGGATGGACAGCATCAGGATCTTGCCCACCCGATCAATGATTCGACCCGTAAGTACTTGACGGAGAAGGTGATGGCCGAATACGAGCGGGAGCTCGCGCATCCCACGGCCGGGCACTCCCACACCAACTCCTCCGAGGAGCAGGCCGCCTACTGAATGCGGGCTCGCGGGTCCCCCGCCCGCGAGCGTGCTTCCCCTGATGCCCCCGGTCCGCCCCGGGCCCGCGCGCATCCGGGCCCACGGATTCGGCCCGCCGCGCGTCTGTTGCGGTTGACTGGCCCTTCCACGCGCCGTTAAGCTGCCCGCCGCTTTTCCCCTCTGCAGTTCTCTGGGCCAGCAGCTTTCACCCCGTCCCATTTCGATGGGCGGTCCGTAACGGAAACCCCGTTCGTTGGTGGGGCGTGGCCAAGCGGTAAGGCACGAGACTTTGGCTCTCGCATACGGAGGTTCGAATCCTCCCGCCCCAGCCAATTCAGCCGGGGCTGGTGGTGACGGCCCCGGCTGATTCGCTTCCACATCCTGATTCCTTCGGCAGGCCCAGCGTGGGCTTTGCCATGCATTCGCCGCACCCGTGCGCGCTCCTGCACGTCGACGACAACGCGCGCCCCGGTGTCGCAGTCCTACGCTTTACCGTGCTTCATTCCGGAGGTCCGGTTTGGATCCCTGTCGCATCTTCGCTGGTTCCGCGAGCCAGCAGCTCACGCAGGCCATCTGTGAGCGCCTCAAGGTGCCGGTCGGTGACGTGGTCGTGTCGCGCTTCGAGGACGGTGAGGTCTCGGTGCGCTTCAACGAGAACATCCGCGGTGGCGACGTGTTCATCGTGCAGTCCACGAACGCGCCCGCGGATCACCTGATGGAGCTGCTGGTCATGCTCGACGCGGCCAAGCGCGCGTCAGCACGACGCGTGACGGCGGTGATGCCGTACTTCGGCTACGCGCGCCAGGACCGCAAGGACCAGCCGCGCGCGCCCATCACAGCGAAGCTGGTGGCGAACCTGATCACCGTGGCCGGCGCCGATCGTGCGCTCACCATGGATCTGCACAGTGCCCAGATCCAGGGCTTCTTCGACATCCCGCTCGATCATCTCTACTCGGCGCCGGTGCTGATCGAGCATTTTGCCAGGCTCGACCTGCCCGATCTCGTCGTGGTCGCACCCGATATCGGCAGCGTGAAGATGGCGCGCGCCTACGCCAAGCGGCTCGGCGCCGACCTGGCGCTGGTGGACAAGCGCCGGCCCAAGGCCGATTCGGTGGAGGTCATGAACATCATCGGTGACGTCGAGGGCAAGAACGCGGTGATGTTCGACGACGTGGTCACCACCGCGCGCACGCTGTGCCAGGCGGCCGCGGCCATGCGCGCGCGCGGCGCGAAGGACATTTACGCCGGCGTCACGCACGGCGTGTTCTGCCCGGGCTCGATCGAGCGCCTCGCTGAATCACCCATCAAGGAAGTCGTGGTCACCGACACGCTCAACCACGCGCCGGGCTCGCTGCCCAAGCAGATCCGCGTGCTGACCGTGGCGGGGCTGCTCGGCGAAGCCGTGCAGCGCATCCACGAGGAACGGTCACTGAGTTCGTTGTTCGTCTGAGGTTGCCACACGCGCGGGCGCGCTCGCGCGCTCGCCCAGGTTATTCCGTCACGCAGGGGCACTGAAACAGGAGGTCAGCATGTCGGTCATCCAATTGAAGGGCTCGCGCCGCGAGCGTGTGGGCAAGGGGGGTGCGCGCAAGGCGCGCGCCGCCGGGCAGATCCCGGGCGTCCTCTACGGCCACGGCGAGACGCCGGTGGCGGTGGCGGTGGAGAAGGGCGAGTTCGAACTGGCGCTGCGCCATCACAAGGGTGGCAACGCCATCGTCAACCTGGCGGTGGCCGGTGCCAGCGGCGTCACCGCGCTCGTGCGCGACGTGCAGTATGACCCGCTGTCGCGCGCCATCGTGCACCTGGACTTCCAGCACATCTCGCTCACCGAACAGATCGAGGTCGAGGTCGTGCTGCACTTCGTCGGCGTGCCGGTCGGCGTGAAGGACGGCGGTGGCATCCTCGAGCACTCGATTCGCACGCTCGAGGTGCGCTGCCTGCCGACCGCGATCCCGCCCAGCATCGACGTGGACGTGACGGCGCTCAACGTGGGCGACAGCATGCACGTGCGCGACCTCAAGGTGGAGGGCTTCGACATCGTCACGGATGGCGATGTCACCATCGCAGCCGTCGTGCTCCCCGCGGCGGAAGAAGTGGTGGCACCGGTCGAAGGTGCGGTGCCGGCGACGGCGGAACCCGAGGTGGTGGGCGCCAAGGGCAAGAAGGACGAAGAGGGTGCGACCGCCGAGGCGGGCAAGGAAGGCAAGGGCGGCAAGGAGGAGAAGGGCGGCAAGGACGACAAGGGCGGCAAGGACAAGGACGCGAAGAAGGAGAAGAAGTAAGCGACCGTGCATCTGGTCGTGGGACTCGGCAATCCAGGCGAGCGTTACGCGCGCACCCGGCACAACGTGGGGTGGGCGGTGCTCGACGAACTGGCGGTGCGGCATGCCGCCGGGGAGGGTTGGGGACACGCGGCCTTTCGCACGCGGCGCGCCGTCATCGCGGAGCACGAGGTGAACCTGCTGCAACCGCTCACGTTCATGAACCTGAGCGGCGAGGCACTCGCAGCGTGGCGCGAGCGGTACGGGAAGGAAGACGAGCTGCTGGTGGTGAGTGACGATGTTTACCTGCCGTTGGGGATGCTGCGCGTGCGCGCGAGCGGATCCTCCGGCGGGCACCGGGGGCTCGACAGCATCGAGGCGGCGGTGGGCAGCCGGGACTACGCCCGGCTCCGCATCGGCGTCGGGGAACCCGGGGCAGCCATGCGTGAGGCTGCGTCCGGGATGGGTCCGGCGGCGGACGCCGCCGCGCTCCGTGAGCACGTGTTGGAGGAGATCGCACCGGAGCAGGTGCCGGTGCTGGCTGAGGCGCTCCGCCGTGCGGCGGACGCCGTGGAGTGTTGGGTGACTGAGGGCGCACTCGGCGCCATGAATCAGTTCAACCGCAGGGTGGACCTGTCTTCTGGATCGGTCCGCCAGGAGGAATCCGAGACGTGACAAAATACGAGACGGTCTACATCCTCGAGCCGAGCTACGACGAGGTGAAGGCCCAGGAGGTCGCCGACCGCGTATCCGGGTGGCTGAAGGACCTGGGTGCCGAGGTCGTCGAGGTCCAGAAGTGGGGCAAGCGGCGTCTCGCCTACGAGATCCGCAAGCGCCGGGATGGCGTCTACACGATGATCGTGTGGAACGGTGGCAGCGGCATGATGAAGGAACTCGAGCGCAGGTTGCGGCTCGAGGAAGACATGATGCGGGCGCTGACCACCATCCACGTTCCGCCCGAGCTGTGGCAGGGCCTGCCGGAGGCCGAAGCGGCCGCGGCGGCGGAGGACAGCGATCGGGACTAGTTGCACGCAACGCCCCCGGAGTCGGGTTTTCAGGAAAGCACTCCAATGTCCGAACTACGGTTACCGGAACTCAATCGGGTCGTCCTGTCGGGACGGCTCACGCGGGATCCGGACCGGCGTTACGCCTCGGACGGCACGGCGATCACGTCGTTGCCGCTGGCGTTTCACCGGCGTTATCGCTCCCGCGCGGGAGCGATGGCGGAGCACACGGGGTACGTGACGGTGATGTGCTACCAGCGCCTCGCGGAGGTGTGCGCGCAGTACCTGCACACCGGCAGCGCGGTGGTGGTGGAAGGTAGATTGCAGATGCGGGAGTGGACGAGCGCACGCGGCGAGAAGCACCAGAGTCTCGAGATCCGCGCCGAATCGGTTCACTTCCTCGAGAAGGCCGCAACGACCGGGACAGCGGACGAAGCCGCGGCCACCGAGGATCCAACCTCATAGCCTGGGATCCAACCTCCCAGAGGAGTGCGTACGATGGCGAAGGAACGTGAAGGTAAAGGCGTCAAGAAGAAGTACTGCAAGCTGTGCCTGGAGAAAGTGGCGTTCGTGGACTACAAGGACGAGAAGCGCCTGGGCCGGTTCGTGACCGATCGCGGCAAGATCGTCCCGCGTCGCGTCTCCGGCTCGTGCGCCATGCACCAGAAGCAGCTCACCACCGCCATCAAGCGGGCGCGCGTGCTCGCGCTGGTGCCGTTCACCAGTGACTTCTATCGCTGACACGAAGCGCCCCTCGCGGGGCGTGGCGGGGTTGCGCGGGCTGCTGGTCGTGGGCTCGCTCACGCTGGCCGCGCTGGCCACGCCGTGGCCGTGGGGCGCGTTGTGGCTGGCGGTGCCACTCATGGTCGGCGCGTCGCTGCTGCTGGCGTGGCGCTACGGACTTCGTGCCCTGGCGTTGCCGGCGCTGCTCGCGGTCGTGGGCGCGCTACTCGCGGTGATTCCAGCGTCGGGGTTCCAGCTCTGGCACGTGCTGTGGCTGCCGTTCGCATCGCTCACCGGCGTGTGGATGGGCGTGCGCGAGGAGGGCGGCGGACCGTCGCTCGGCGAGCGAGCGTGGATGCATGCGCCACTGCTGGCCGCCGCGTTCGCGCTGCCGCTGCTGCCGGGCATGAGCGCCGCGCTCGTGCGCGTCGAAGCGCGGGCGCGGATCGAAGAGCAACAGGTCCTGCACAGCCTGCAGGGTCCGGACACGCCGGGCACGTGGCGGCAGATGATGGAGGAGTCGTCCAAAATGCCCGCGGCCGAACGCGTTCGCATGCTCACGTACTTCCTGCCCAACCTGGTGTTCCTGTGGCTCGTGGTGCTGGTGTCGGCGGGCCGCTCGCTCGCCGCGCGCGCCGCCGCGTGGCGCGGCTGGCCGCCGCTGTCGCGCGGGGGGTTCGCGGGCTGGCGGCTGCCGGACGGCGCGCTGGTGCCGCTGCTCGTCGGGCTGGCACTGGCGCTGTTCTCGAACGCGGCATGGCGGCCGGGCGCCGCGGCGCTGCTGGTGCAGTCGCTGCTGGGTTATAGTGTGCAGGGCATCGCGGTGACGCAATCGGTCCTGCTCGCGCGCGGTGTTCCGCCCGTGTTCGTCCTGCTCGTGATGGTGTTGTTGTTCGCATTCACCCTGCCGGTGTTCCTGCCGTCGGTGGCGCTGCTCGGCCTGTCCGACGTGTGGCTGGACTTCCGGCGACTCGAGCCGTCCCCGCGCGGGGAGGCATAGGAGAATCCGCATGGAAGTCATCCTGCTCGACGATCTGAAGGGCGTGGGCCAGAAGGGCGCCACGGTCAACGTGAAGCCGGGCTTCGCGCGTAACTACCTGCTCCCGCGCCGGCTCGCCATCCCGACCGGAACCAAGGCCGCGAATCTGTACCAGGAGCTGGCGCGCCAGCAGGACGTCCATGCCGACAAGTTGCTCGTCGTGGCCCGGGCCGAGGCCGCGAAGATCGATGGGCTGCAGATCAACATCGCCTCGCAGGCCAACGAGGAGGACACGCTGTTCGGTTCCATCACCAACGCCGACGTCGCCGACGCGCTCAAGGCCGCAGGCCACGAGGTGGAACGCCGTCGCATCGAGGTGCCGGAGCACATCAAGCAGCTCGGCAACTACGACGTGACCGTGCGCTACTACGGTGGCATCACCGCGACCGTGAAGGTCTGGGTGGTGCGGGCATGAAGCGCCTCCGCCTGCTCGTGCTGACGCTGACGGTGGCCGCGCTGGCGGCCGGGGCGGTTGCCGCGGCTCCCAAGAAGGGTTCCAAGCAGAATTCAGACAAGCCGGCCGGGACCGCATCGGGCACCGCGGCCCGCGCCGACTCCGATGCCGTGCTCGTGCGCATCGGCAATGAGGTCATCACGCCGCGCATGCTGGCGGTGAGATTGCAAGAGCTGCCCGAGCAGTACCGCACGCAGTACTCGACGCCCGATGGCCGCAAGCAACTGCTCGACCGCCTGGTCGAGGAGAAGGTGTGGCTCAAGGACGCCGACGCGAACGGCGTCACCAAGCGGCCTGACCTGGTACTGCAGATCGAGGCGCAGCGGCGTGACCTGCTGATCCGCACCTGGGTCAACGAGGTCATGGCGAAGAACGCCCCGCCGAGCGACTCCGAGGCCAAGATCTATTACGACGGCCACCTCGATGAGTGGAAGACGCCGGCCAACGTGACGCTGAGGCACATCCAATTGAAGACCGAGGCCGACGCCAGGCGCGTGCTGGGCCTGGCGCGCGCGAAGGGCGCGGACTGGGACAAGCTGGTGAAGGCGAACTCGACCGACTCGCTCACCAAGACGAACGGCGGTGTCCTCGGCACGGCCACCCGTGAAGGGGGCTTCGCCGGGATCGGTCCGCAGCCGGCATTCGTGGACTCCGCGCTGAAGCTGGGCGCCGGCAAGATCGCCGGACCGTGGAAGACGGAGAAGGCCTGGCACGTCGTGAAGGTCGAAGCCGTGCACCCCGAGACGGTGCGTGACTTCGACCAGGTGCGCACGTTCATCGTGCGTCAGCTCGGGCAGGAGCGCACGCAGCGCTACTACCAGGAGCAGCTCACGCGCGCCAAGGCGCAGTTCAAGGTGTCGCCGGACTCCGATGCCATCCATCGCTGGATCTCTGCCAGGAAGAGCGCGCGCGATATGTTCCAGGAGGCGCAGGCCGCGGGTGAGGCGGGCGCTCGCATCGCCGCCTACCGCAAGGTGGTGGACGAGTACCCCGGCGCCGACGTGACGCCGCAAGCGCTGTTCATGGTCGGTTTCATCCACTCCGAGGAACTCAAGGATTACGACACGGCCGAGCGGGTGTTCCGCGAGCTGCTGCAGAAGTACCCGAAGTCGGAGCTGGCGTCGTCGGCCCAGTGGATGGTGGAGCACATGCGCACCGACGCGGTGCCGGACTTCATGAATCCCGACAGCACGGCGTCCGCGGCGAAGAAGCCTGCGGCGAAGGGCGGCGGCGGCAAGCCGTGAAGCTCGTCGAGGCCAGGGTCCACGGGCTCGGCACCGAACCCAAGACCCAGCAGCACGTGGTCGTGCTGCGCGAGGTCGACGGCATCCGGGTCCTGCCGATCTTCGTCGGGCCGTTCGAGGCGCAGGCGATTGCGCGGCTGGTACGCCGGGAAGCGTTCGCGCGCCCGCTCACGCACGACCTGCTCGCACTGCTCGTCGAGGGCCTGCATGCCAAGGTGACGCGCGTCACCATCACCGACCTGCGCGAGGGCACCTACTTCGCCACGCTGCTGCTCGAGCGCGGCCAGGAGGTGCTGTCGGTGGATGCGCGCCCGAGCGATTCGATCGCGGTCGCACTGCGCACCGAAGCGCCGCTCTCTGTGAATGAGGAACTGCTCCAGGCGCCACCCGATCAGATGGCGATGCGCGAGGACGACGACCCGGACGACCCCGCGCCGCCGGCGACCGAGCCCGGAGTTCCGCTGACCGAGGCGCAGAAGGCCGAACAGCTCCGCCGCTTCCTCGAGAATCTCGATCCCGAGGATTTCGGCAAGTTCTCGATGTGAGCGCCGGCTTCGCCCGCCCGCGCCGGGTCTCGGTGCGGGGCCCGCTGCTCGCGCGGAGTGTGCTCGCCGCCTGGACGTTCTGCGTGGCCACTCCCGTCTTCGCCGCGCCGGCCGTGCGTGGCCCCCTGATCGTGACGCGCCAGCAGGCGGATTCGCTCGCGACCTCGGCGCCGTCGCCGGCGCGAGACAAAGCGCTCGCAGAGTGGGCGAAGCGCGCGCGTACTCGTGACGTGGTGTGGGTGCTGCGCCGCAGCGCGGCCGAACTCGCGAGCGCCGAGCTGCCACTGCTCGACGGTGCGCTCGCGAGTACACCGCCGGAGCGCGCCGCGCTCCGCCAGCGGCTGCTCGCCCGCCGTGCGCTCGCCGCACCGCGCGCGCTCAAGAAGGGCGAGACGCCGCTGCCCGACCTCGCCGCGCTCCACCCATACACATCGGTGTTCCGCGTGGCCGCGTTGTTTCCCGATGCCGGCGAGTACGCCGGCTACGGCCGCGCATTGCGGGCCGCGCTCGCCGACGGGCTCGCCTACGGCCGCTCGGCCGACGCGCCGGCATTCGAGCTCGACACGCTCGGCACCGGCGACAGCGATCCCGCGCGCGTGGCCGCGGCGCTCGAGCGGACGGCCGGGCGTGCCGACGTGATCGTGGGCGAGCTGTTGAGCAGTCCGACATTGTCATTGGCCACGGCCACGCGGCTCACCGGACAGGTGCTCGTCTCGCCCACGGCCACCGATGAGCGCATCCACCAGGTCGGGCCGCGCGTGTTCCAGTTGGGCCCTGCCGTTGCGGTCCGCGCGCACGTGCTGGCAGAGGCGGTGCTGCGCGACGCGCCGCACAGCGTGGCCATCGCCGGATCCGCAGCGGGCATTCGCGGCGCGTTCGCGACGGCGTTCGCGCTCGAGGTCGAGGCGCGCGGCGGCAAGGTGGTGCGGCGC
>JAYVCN010000146.1:0-7218 GCA_043749875.1 Candidatus Eiseniibacteriota bacterium
ATGGAGAAGGAACTGCGCTTCGCCATCCGCGAGGGTGGCCGCACGGTGGGCGCCGGCGTCGTCACCGAGATCTTGGAATAACAGGAGTAACCGGAGTAAGGGGCCCAAATGCTGCAGAAGATCCGCATCAAGTTGAAGTCGTACGATCACGCGACGCTGGACCAATCGGCGGCCGAGATCGTCCGCACCGCGCGCCGGACCGGCGCGATCACGTCGGGCCCGGTGCCGCTGCCGACCCGCAAGACCGTCTACACCGTGCTGCGCAGCCCGCACGTGGACAAGAAGTCGCGTGAGCAGTTCGAGATCCGCATTCACAAGCGGCTCATCGACATCACGAAGTCCACGGGCCAGACCATGGAAGCGCTCGAGAAGCTCGACATCCCCGCGGGTGTCGACATCGAGATCAAGACTTAGGGAGCAGGGTACCCACGCTTCGTGGGTGCCCGGAGCGACGGCACCGGCCCCGGACCCGGCCCCGCCCTTTCAGGCGGGTGCCCCGCGGTGGAACCACCGGCGTACGACTCCGTGAAAGGAAAGTAAACTCATGATGGGTTTGATTGGGAAAAAAATCGGCATGACGCAGCTCTTCGACGAGAAGGGCGACATCGTCCCGGTGACCGTGATCGAAGCGGGACCGTGCACCGTCACGGACATCCGCACCGGCGAGCGCGACGGCTACAGCGCGCTGCAGCTGGGATTCGGCACGAACAAGGAGAGCCGATTCTCGAAGCCGGTGCTGGGGCAGTTCAAGACGCGCAACCTGCCTGCGTCGCGGCACCTGCGAGAGTTCCGGCTCGGCGACGTCACGGCCTACACCCTCGGACAGACGCTCAAGGCGTCGGTGTTCGAGAAGGGCGAGTACGTCGACGTGCTGGGCACGACCAAGGGTCGCGGTTTCGCCGGCGTCATCAAGCGCCACGGCTTCACCGCCGGCACGGCGTCGCACGGTCCGACGTTTGGTCGCGAGCCCGGCTCGATCGGCTCCTCGGCCTATCCGTCGCGCGTCATCAAGGGTAAGAAGTTGCCGGGCCGCATGGGTGGCAAGCCACTCACCATCAAGAATCTCCTGGTCGCCGGTGTGGATGCCGAGCAGAACGTCATCCTCGTGCGGGGAGCGATCCCCGGCCCGCCGAACGGCCTCGTCTACGTTCTCAAGCGGGGCTGACACTCCATGGACGCCAAACTCTACGGACTCGACGGCAGTGAGCAGGGCACCACGGCCCTGCCGGACGAGTTGTTCGCCCAGCCGGTGCACGAGCACTTGATCTGGCTGTCGGTGAAGCGGCACCTGACGAACCAGCGCCAGGGCACAGCGATGGTGAAGAGCAAGGGCCTGGTCTCGGGCGGCGGCAGGAAGCCGTTCAAGCAGAAGGGCACGGGTAACGCACGCCAGGGTTCGAACACGTCGCCGCTCATGCCGGGTGGCGGCCGTGCGTTCGGTCCCAAGCCGCACAGCCATCGCACGGAGATGCCGAAGCAGCAGCGCCGCCAGGCGCTGGTGTCCGCGCTGTCGCTGCGCGCGGGCGAGCACGCGGTCAGCGTGATCGAGGCGATCAACGTGGACGGCGCGCCGAAGACCAGCCGGGTGGCGAGCGTGTTCAAGAAGATCGGCCTGACGGGCAAGAAGACGCTGCTCGTGGTCGGCCAGCAGAACGACACGGTGTGGAAGTCGGTGCGCAACCTGCACAACGTCAACACCACGCTGGCGCACCAGCTCAACGCCTACGACCTGCTCGATTGCGAGCAACTGCTGCTCACGCGCGAAGGCCTGGCGCGGGTGACGGAGGTGTTCACGCGATGAGTTCGGATCCGCGGTCGATCATCCGCAAGGTGCTCATCACCGAAAAGGGCACCGAGCTGCGCGAGACGTATCAGCAGTACTTCTTCGAAGTGGCGCGCACCGCCAACAAGATCGAGATCAAGCGTGCGGTCGAGGCGGTATTCAACGTGAAGGTGGATTCGGTCCAGACGATGCAGGTGCGCGGCAAGGTCAAGAAGCAGGGCCGCTATGTCGGACGCCGCAACGACTGGAAGAAGGCCATCGTGAAGCTCAAGCCCGACCAGAAGATCGAGCTGTTCGAACAGATCTAACGACAGAGGTAAGCTCCATGGGTCTGAAGAAGTTTCGCCCCACCACACCGACGCTCCGGCATACCGTCATGCCGGATTACTCGGAGCTGACGCGGTCGCGGCCGGTGAAGGCCCTGACGCAGCGCTTGTACAAGACCGGAGGCCGGGACAACTACGGCCACGTCTCCATGCGCTGGATCAGTGGCGGGCACAAGCAGCGCTACCGGATCGTGGACTTTCGCCGCGACAAGGACGGCATCGGCGCCAAGGTCGCGAGCATCGAGTACGATCCGAACCGCTCGGCGCGCATCGCGCTGCTCCATTATGAAGACGGCGAACGCCGTTACATCGTCGCTCCGGACGGCCTGAAAGTCGGCGCGCACGTGATGTCCGGAGCCACGGCCGAGATCGCGGTGGGCAACTGCCTGCACCTGCGCCACATCCCGGTCGGCACCAACGTGCACAACGTCGAGCTGTACCCCGGCCGCCGCTCGCGCATCGCGCGCTCGGCCGGCGCCTTCTGCCAGCTGATGGCGAAGGAAGGCGATTACGCGCAGTTGCGCCTGCCGTCGGGTGAGGTGCGCAAGTTCCACGTCAACTGCCGCGCCGTCGTCGGGCAGGTGGGTAACCTCGACCACGAGAACGTGTCGCTCGGCAAAGCGGGTCGCAGCCGCTGGCTGGGCTACGCGCCGTCCGTGCGAGGCGTTGCGATGAATCCCGTCGACCACCCCATGGGCGGTGGCGAGGGCAAGACCTCGGGCGGGCGGCATCCGTGCTCGCCATGGGGCAAGATCACCAAGGGCCTCAAGACCCGCCGTCGCAAGCTGAGCGATTCGCTCATCGTGCGCCGCCGGAAGAAGTAAAGGGAGCCGGACCACATGGCGCGTTCCATCAAGAAGGGGCCTTACGTCGTCGACTCCCTCGTACGGAAGATCGAGACGCTGAACCGGAGTGGGGAGAAGCGCGTGCTCAAGACCTGGGCGCGGCGCTGCACGGTGCTGCCGGAGTTCGTCGGGCACACGCTCGCCGTGCACAACGGCAACAAGTTCATCCCCATCTACGTGACCGAGAACATGGTGGGTCACAAGCTCGGTGAGTTCGTGCCGACGCGGGTCTTCCGCGGGCATACCGAGAAAGCCAAAACGGTCGAAACACCCGGGAAGTAAGCCATGGAAGCCAAAGCCATCCAGCGCTACGTGCGCATCACTCCAAGTAAGTGCAACCAGGTCCTGAACCTGATTCGCGGCAATTCCGTGGAGCAGGCCACCACGACGTTGCAGTTCACGCCCAAGAATGGCGCGCGCATCGTGCAAAAGGTCCTCAAGTCCGCGGTCGCGAACGCCCTCCACGAGGGCAAGGTGCGCGTCGAGGACCTGTACGTGAAGGAAGCCGTCGTCGGCGCCGGGCCGACCCTGAAGCGCTGGCTGCCGCGCGCGCAGGGCCGTGCCACGCCGCTCCTCAAGCGCACGAGCCACGTGTCGGTGACCGTGGCGACGAAAGAGTCGTCCGGAGAGGGAGCCTAGAAAAATCATGGGACAGAAAACCAATCCGATCGGCTTGCGCCTGGGGATCGTGAAGACCTGGGACTCGCGCTGGTTCGCGAAGAAGGGTTACGCCGAGATGCTGAAGGAGGACCTGCTCATCAAGCGGTACCTCAAGAAGCGTCTCTACCAGGCCGGCATCTCCAAGATCACCATCGAGCGCAAGGGCGAGAAGGTCACCATCGGCATCCGCACCGCGCGCCCGGGCCTGGTGATCGGCCGCAAGGGCGAGCAGGTCGACAAGCTGTCCGAGGAGATGAAGCAGCTCACCAAGAAGCAGGTGCAGCTGAACATCGAGGAGATCAAGCGCGCCGACCTCGACGCCCAGCTCGTGGCCGAGCACATCGCCAAGCAGCTCGAGCAGCGCGTGTCGTTCCGTCGCGCCATGAAGAAGGCGATCGCCTCGTCCATGCGCGCGGGCGCCCAGGGCATTCGCATCAACTGCACCGGCCGCCTCGGCGGCTCGGAGATGGCCCGGTTCGAGACGTATCGTGAGGGGCGCGTGCCCCTGCACACCCTGCGCGCGGACATCGACTTCGCCCGCGCGACCGCCAACACGGCTTACGGCACGTGCGGCGTGAAGGTGTGGATGTTCCACGGTGAAGTGCTGGACAAGCCGGCCGCGGTCGTGACCGCGGTCCCGGCCGCCAGGTAGGAGATCCGACACCATGTTGATGCCGAAACGAGTCAAGTTCCGCAAGACGCACCGCGGGCGCATGAACGGCAAGGCCTATCGTGGCTCGACCATCGCGTTTGGCGAGTTCGGGCTGCAGGCCCTCCAGCCGGCGTGGGTCTCGAGCCGTCAGATCGAGGCGGCGCGAGTCGCCATCACGCGCCAGATCAAGCGCGGTGGCAAGGTGTGGATCCGCATCTTCCCCGACAAGCCGGTCACCAAGAAGCCGGCCGAGACGCGCATGGGCAAGGGTAAGGGCGCTCCCGAGTTCTGGGTCGCCGTGGTGAAGCCCGGTCGCGTGTTGTTCGAGATCGAGGGCATCACGCGCGACCTCGCGAAGCTCGCGTTCAACCTGGGTGCGTCGAAGCTGCCGATCAAGACGCGCTTCGTCGAGCGCCAGGAACTGGGAGGAGAGTGAACATGGCCACCCGCGTGAAGACCGTTGCGGTCCGCGAGATGGGTCCGGACGAGATCCGCACCCGCGTCGGGGAGCTGCGCGAGGAACTGTTCAACCTCCGCTTCCGGAACACGATGAAGCAGCTGGACAACCCGCTCAAGATCCGCGAGAGCCGCCGTGAGATGGCGCGACTGCTCACGGTGCTGAAGGAGAAGGAGCGCGCCGCCCTCTAGGGCCGCGCGATCCGGAAACCCATGAAAGAAGCCACGTCAGACGAAATGACCGAAGCCGACGTTGCCGTACGCAATCGCCGCAAGACCCGCACCGGCAAGGTGGTGAGCGATCGCATGGACAAGACCGTGGTCGTGTCCATCGAGCGGCTGGTGAAGCACACCACCGTGGGCCGCTACGTGCGGCGGCGGGAGAAGTTCAAGGTCCACGACGAGAAGAACGAGTGCAAGATCGGTGACGTGATCCGCTTCATGGAGACCCGGCCCGTGTCCAAGGACAAGCGCTGGCGATTCGTGGAGTTCGTCGAGCGCGCCAAGTAGCCCGGGAGTGAAGCCATGATCCAGTTGCGAACGATGGTCACCGTGGCGGACAACTCGGGAGCGAAGCGCGCCCAGTGCATCAAGGTCCTCGGCGGTCACCACAGGCGGTACGGACGGTTGGGCGACATCGTGGTCGTGTCCGTGAAGGACGCGATCCCGGGTGCCGCCGTGAAGAAGGGCGAAGTCGCGAAGGCGGTGGTCGTGCGCGCGGTGAAGGAAGTGCGTCGCAAGGACGGCTCCTACATCCGCTTCGACGAGAACGCGGTCGTCCTGATCAACAACGAGAAGGAGCCGCGCGGCACCCGCATCTTCGGGCCGGTGGCTCGCGAGCTGCGCGAGAAGCAATTCATGAAGATCATCTCGCTCGCTCCGGAGGTGATCTGATGGGACTCAAGATCCGCAAGGGCGACATCGTCATGGTGATCGCCGGTGACGACAAGGGTAAGACGGGCCGCGTGCTGTCGGTGGACGAGACGAAGCTGCGCGTGATCGTGGAGAAGATCAACTTCGTCAAGCGTCACACCAAGGCGCGCGGACAGAACCAGCAGGGCGGCATCCTCGAGAAGGAAGCGCCGATCCACCTGTCGAACGTGATGCTGTTCGACCCCAAGGCAGGCCGTGGGGTGCGGGTGGGTGTGCGCACGACGAAGGACGGCAAGCGCGAACGCATCTCGCGCGCGACCGGCGACTCGCTTTCGAAGGACTAGTTCCGAGTAGAACCCCTGGAGAGCGGACATGGCAGACGAGAAGAAGAGCAAGAGTCAGGGCGCCAAGGCGCCCAAGGAAGGTGGCAAGGGCGGGCGCGGCGGTGCTGCGACCTCCTACGAGACCGCCAAGGGCAGGCCGTCGGGACCCAAGGTAAAGCCGCGGCTGGCGACGCACTACCAGGACAAGGTGCGGCCGGCGCTGATGGAGAAGTTCGGCTACAGCAGCGTCATGCAGGCGCCCCGCCTGACGAAGATCGTGATCAACATGGGCGTGGGCGACGCGACCACCGACATCAAGAACATCGACATGGCGGCCAACGAGCTGGCGCAGATCAGCGGCCAGAAGCCGTCGGTGCGCAAAGCCAAAAAGGCCATCTCGAACTTCAAGCTGCGCCAGGGGCTGCCCATCGGCTGCATGGTCACGCTGCGCGGCGCGCGGATGTACGAGTTCTTCGACCGGCTCGTGAACGTGGCGGCGCCGCGTATCCGTGACTTCCGCGGGCTGTCGCCGCGCTCCTTCGACGGTCGTGGCAACTACTCGGTCGGATTCAACGAACAGATCATCTTCCCCGAGATCAACTTGGAGAAGGTCACCAAGGTGCGCGGCATGGACGTGACGATCGTCACCACCGCGAAGACGGATGAAGAGGGCCGGGAACTGCTCAAGCTCATGAACATGCCGTTCCGGGTTCGCTAGCAGGAGGAGGCTTTTCGTGGCGAAGAAGTCGCTCGTCGAGAAGTGGAAGCGGACGCCCAAGTTCAAGGTGCGTGGCTACAACCGGTGCCATCGCTGTGGCCGGCCGCGCGCATTCTTGCGGGACTTCGGCATGTGCCGCATCTGCTTCCGCGAACTGGCGCTCTCGGGGCAGATCCCGGGCGTCGTGAAGTCGAGCTGGTGAACGGGCCGCAGGCCCGATGGTCTTGTAGTGCCGTGGGTTCACATACGAGCCAGGCTGCAGCGGGTCGAAGCGCCCGCTGAACGCTGACTCCGGGAGGCAACCTCAAGATGTCCGTATCCGATCCGGTCGCTGACTTCCTCACCTGCATTCGCAACGCCATCGGCGCGAAGCATCGCAAGCTGGACGTGCCGTCGTCGAATTTGAAGCAGGAGATCGCCAAGGTGCTCTTGCGCGAGCGATTCATCAATAATTTCAAGGTCATCGAGGACTCCAAGCAGGGCATGTTGCGCGTGTACTTGAAGTACACGGGCGAGGACACCTGCGTGATCACCGGGGTGAAGCGCGTGAGCAAACCCGGCCGCCGGGTGTACGTGCCCAAG
>JAYVCN010000147.1:0-4955 GCA_043749875.1 Candidatus Eiseniibacteriota bacterium
TCACCAACGCCGGTCCGGCCGACGTGCTGATCACCTACGCGGCCACCGACAAGAGTCTCGGTTCCAAGGGCATCTCGGCGTTCATCGTGCCGGCCGACACGCCCGGCGTGCGCAAGGGCAAGAAGGAACTCAAGCTCGGGATCCATGCCTCGGACACGCGCGAGATCTACTACGAGAACGCGCGCATCCCGCGTGACCATCTGTTCGGCGAGCTCAACAAGGGCTACACGGTGGCACTCGCCACGCTCGGCGGTGGCCGCATCGGCATCGCCGCACAGGCACTGGGCATCGCGCAGGCGGCGGTCGAGGCGTCCGTGCGATACGCCAACGAGCGTACGCAGTTCGACAGGAAGATCGGCGAGTTCGACGCCATCCGGACCATGCTCGCCGACAGCGCCGTGGAACTGGAGACGGCGCGGCTGCTCGTGTACCAGGCCGCGTGGCTTCGCGACCAGGGCCGGCCGCACACCAAGGAGGCGTCATTGGCCAAGTGGCACGCCTCCGAGGCGGCCACGCATTGCGCCAACCTCGCCATCCAGGTGCACGGCGGCTACGGCTACATGAGCGAGTACCACGTCGAGCGCTACTGGCGCGACGCGCGCATCTGCGAGATCTACGAGGGCACGACGGAAGTCCAGAAGATGGTGGTCGCCGGACAGGTGCTGAAGGAGCACGCGCTCGGTGGCTAACAACACCTCTGCGCGAACGGATCAGCCGCATCCCGAATACGAAGGCCGGCGCAGGAACCCCGGAGGAACGAATCGATGAAGCGTCCCGTCCGTCCCGTGGCACTCGTGATCCTCACCCTGTGTGCGCTCTATCCTGGCCTCACGTCGGTCTTCCAGGGCCTGTACCCGTGGGTCTGCCGCCAGGAGTTCACGCTCATCGGCCAGCAGGGAGTGTTCGTGGACATGGCGCTCAAGCTCGGTCTGCCCGTCTGGGTGCCGTACCTGGCGAAGACCGCGATCGGGCTCGCGTACCTGGGCGGCGTACCCGGGCTGTGGGCGGGGGACTGGCGCGCATGGCCGCTGGTGCTGCTCGGCGCGCTCGGTTCGCTGCTGCTGGGGCCCGGCCCGGGCGTCATGGGCGTCATCGCGCTGATCTGTCTTACCGTCTTCCGCGAGACGCCGCAACACCAGCCGGCCTGACGCCCGCCGCCAACACCCCCGAAAGGCTGCCCAATAGGGCTCTCATGAACCTCGACCTCAGCGAAGATCAGGTCCACATCCGCGATGCGGTGCGCGCGCTCTGCCGTGGCGAGTTCGCTACGCACGCCGCGCAGTGGGACCGCGACGACGCCATCCCGTCCTCTGCCATCGCGAAGCTGGCCGAGATGGGACTGCTCGGGATGAGCATCCCGGAGGAGTGGGGGGGCCTGGGCTACGACGCCCGCACGGTCGTCACGGTGATCGAGGAGATCGCGCGAGTCTCGGCGGCGTTGGCGATCATGGTGTCGGTGCACAACTCGGTGGGTGCCTATCCGATCTATGCTTACGGCACGGAGGAGCAGCGCAAGAAGTACCTGCCGCGGCTGACCACCGGCGCCGTCGGCGCGTTCTCGCTGTCGGAGCCTGGAGCGGGTTCGGACGCCTCCTCGCTCACCACCACCGCACGCCGCGACGGTGACCACTACGTGCTCAACGGCGAGAAGAACTGGGTCACGAACGGCCGGCACGTGTGGACGTTCCTGGTGTTCGCGCGCACGGGAGCGCAGGGACCCAAGGGCATCAGCGGCTTCATCGTCGAGAAGGACACGCCCGGGCTCAGCATCGGTAAATCCGAAGACAAGATGGGGTTGCGCGGCTCGGACACGGTGACGCTGGCGTTCGACAACGCGAACATCCCGGTCGCACAGCGACTCGGCGGCGAAGGCGAAGGCTTCAAGATCGCGCTGTCCATGCTGGATTCGGGCCGCATGGGTGTCGCCGCGCAAGCACTCGGCGTGATGACCGCCGCGTACCACGAGGCGATCCGCTATGCGCAGCAGCGCAGTGCGTGGGGCGCACCCATTGCGCGCATCCAGGCCATCCAGTTCAAGCTGGCGGAGATGGAACGCCGGGTCATGGCGTCGCGGCTGCTCATCCAGCGCGCGGCCTGGTTGAAGGACACCGGCAAGGACTTCATCCGCGCATCCAGCATCGCCAAGCTGTATGCCACCGAGGCCGCCACCTACGTGACGCACCAGGCGCTGCAGATTCACGGCGGCTACGGCTACGTGAAGGAGTATGCGGTCGAGCGCTACTACAGAGACGCGCGCGTCATGGAGATCTACGAGGGCACCTCGGAGATCCAGCGCCTGGTCATCGCACGCAGCATGCTCAGGGACGGCGTGAAAGTCTGACCCCCGCGTCGCCGACCCCGACTGCGCGCGCGCGTGCCGCCCGATACGCCACGCCACGATTCCCCGGAGAACATGCATGAGCCTCGTCTTCCGTCACGCCATCATCGTCGGCGCCAGTTCCGGCATCGGCGCCGAGATCGCGCGGCAGCTCGCGGCCGAGGGCTGTGCCGTGGCGCTGCTGGCGCGCCGCGAGGACGAACTGCTGAAGGTCGCGGCCGACATCAGCGCCGCGGGCCGCGGCCGTGCGATCGTCGCGCCCCATGACGTGACGCAGTACGACACCGTTCCTGCACTGCTCGATCGGCTCGTGAAAGACCTGGGTGGGCTCGACCTGCTCGTCTACGCGTCCGGCATCATGTTCACGCCCGGCGAAGGCGAGTACGACTTCGCGCGCGACCGGGCGCAGATCGAAGTGAACCTGCTCGGTGCCATGGCGTGGACCACGCCGGTCGCGGCCATGTTCGAGGCCAGGCGCGCCGGTACCATCGTGGGCATCTCGAGCATCGCCGGTGAACGCGGGCGACGCACGTTTCCCGGTTACTCCACCTCCAAGGCCGGGCTCAGCACGTGGCTCGAAGGGCTGCGCAATCGCGTCGCGCGCTTCGGCGTGAACGTGGTCACGGTGAAGCCCGGCGTGGTGGACACCGCGATGAGTGCCAACCTGGAGCGGAAGCCGATGATGGTACCCGCGCGGAAGGCCGCGGCGCTGATCCTGGCTGCAGCGCGGCGCGGCAACAGCGCGAGCGTGTTCGTGCCGGGCGTGTGGCGGCTCGTCGCCATGGTGCTGCGCCACATGCCATCGATCATCTTCCGGCGGTTGAACATCTAGATGATCCCGTTGCGCACCTCTGCCGGCTGGCGCGTGCTCGATGGCTTCGGCGGATCGGTGCGGGCGCTGTCGCGCTCGGTGTGCCCGACCAGTGTGGACGAGCTGGCGCAGGTGTTCGCGGCTGCGCGCACCGAGGGACTGGCGGTCTCGTTTCGGGGTGCGGGCCGCAGTTATGGCGACGCGTCGCTCAATAGTGGCCAACTCGCCGTGGACGGGCGCGGCATGCGGCGAATCCTCGCGTTCGATCCCGCGACGGGTGTCCTGGACGCCGAAGGCGGTGCCAGCATCGCGGACGTGTGGCGACATACGCTGCCCGAGGGCTGGTGGCCCGCCGTGGTGCCCGGCACGATGTTTCCCACCCTGGCCGGCTGCGCCAGCATGAACATCCACGGCAAGAACTGTTTCAAGGTCGGCCCGTTCGGTGACCACGTGCTCGAACTGGACCTGCTCACCGCCGCGGGTGAACGCAAGACCCTGTCGCGTGAGCGTGAGCCACAACTGTTCCGTGCGGTCATCGCGGGGCTCGGATTGCTGGGCGCCGTCACGCGCATGAAGCTGCAATTGAAGCACGTGGACAGCGGCCAGATGCGCGTGCGGCCATTCGTCGTGCGCACGCTGGCGCAGATGTTCGATGAGTTCGTGGAGCGTATGCCGCGCGCCGACTACATGGTCGGGTGGGTGGACTGCTTCGCCAGCGGCTCCGCACTCGGCCGCGGACTCGGCCACCAGGCGAACCATCTTTCTCCCGCGGAGGATCCGAACGGCCGCGACACGCTCGTGCTTTCCAGGCAGGACCTGCCGCCCGCGATCTTCGGCGTGCCCAAGTCGCTGCTGTGGATGCTGCTCAAGCCATTCGCCAACGACACCGGCTGGAAGTTCATGAACAGCGTCAAGTACGCGCTTCCGGAGCGAGTGGACAAGGACGGCACCTACCGCGACTCGCACGCCGGCTACGCGTTCCTGCTCGACTACGTGCCGGACTGGCGGTTGTCGTATGGCGCCGCCGGCTTCATCCAGGTGCAGCTGTTCGTTCCCGACGCCAACGCGCGCCAGGCGTTCAGCGAAGCGCTGCGCCTGTGCCAGAAACGCGGCGTGATCTCGTACCTGGGCGTATTCAAGCGCCATCGTGCCGACGACTACCTGCTGTCGCACGGCCTCGACGGCTGGTCCCTTGCGCTCGACTTCAAGGTGCCGCGCGATGCGCACAAGCTGTGGGACGTGGCCGCGGACCTGACGCGGCTCGTGCTCGAGGCCGGCGGCACCTACTACCCGGCCAAGGACCAGGTGGTGGACGCACGTTCGTTCGCGCGCGCCTACGGCGAACGCTTCGCGCGCTTTCGCGAGCTGCGCCAACGCATGGATCCCGACGGGCTGTTCGGGAACGACCAGGCACGCAGGCTGGGGCTGGCGTAGCCGGGCACCACTGCCGCGCTTGCTGCTCGTCGACGTGAAGTTTTCACTTGTGGCCGCGCGACCGGCGAGCCTAGTGTGATTCTCAGCGCTGGATCGTGCCGGGCGGCTCAGCGGACCGGTGGGAGTACTCCCCATGCCGCCTCGTCGCGCCGTTGCTCTGCTCCTGTGTGCCCTGCTCGCCAGCGCGTCGCGTGCTCTTGCGGTCTGGCCAAGCGATCCTACGCAGAACCTGCCAGTTTGTACTTTCGCGGGTGATCAAAGCGGGACCCAAATTCTGGCGGACGGTCACGGCGGCGCGTGGATGTCCTGGGGCGATGGGCGGGTCGCTTTCTCACAAGCGGATATCTACGTCCAGCACGTGCTGGCCTCGGG
>JAYVCN010000148.1:0-3000 GCA_043749875.1 Candidatus Eiseniibacteriota bacterium
TGCGCTTCGCCGACCTGCATAACATCCTGCGCGCGACCCACTACCCGCGCGCCACCCGACATATCGCCGAGATGCATCACATGATCGGCGTGCTCATCGACAAGGGCTTCGCCTACGCCGCGAGCGGCGACGTGTATTACGACGTCCGCAGGAAGTCCGACTACGGGAAGCTCTCCGGCCGGCGCGTGGACGAGCTGCGTGAGGGCTACCGGATCGAGCCGGGCGAGGCCAAGCGCGACGCGCTCGACTTCGCGCTGTGGAAGGGCGCCAAACCGGGCGAGCCGGCGTGGGACAGCCCGTGGGGACCGGGCCGGCCCGGCTGGCACATCGAATGCTCGGCCATGGCCATGAAATACCTGGGCGAGACATTCGACATCCATGGCGGCGGCCAGGACCTGATCTTCCCGCACCACGAGAACGAGATCGCGCAGAGCGAGGCCTATTGCGGCAAGCCGTTCGCGAATTATTGGTGCGAGAATGGGTTGGTCAACTTGAGCGGCGCCAAGATGTCCAAATCGGTGGGGAACTTCTTCTTCATCGAGGACATCGCCAAGGACTGGGACCCCGAGGTGACGCGCTTCTACCTCATGAGTACCCACTACCGCAGCCCGATCGAGTTCAGCACCGAGCGGCTGCAGGAGGCGAGCGTGGCCTACGCTCGCCTGCGCGGCCCGCTCGAGCGCGCCGCGGCATGGAGCGCGCCTGACGGTCCGGCGCCGGGGGGCGCGATCGGCGAGGCGGTGGCGAGCGCCGAGCGGCTGTTCCACGAGGCGATGCAGGACGACTTCAACAGCGCCGGGGCGCTCGGCCACCTGTTCGACCTGGCGCGCGCCGTCAACCGGGCGTTCGACGAGGGCGGCGGATCCGAGGCGATCCAGGGGGCGAGAGCGCTCTATCGGTTGGGAGCGATACTCGGGCTGTTCTGGCGCGCGCCTGGCGCTGACAGCTGGCCAGCGGAGGTGCTGACACTGGCCGAACAGCGCGCGGACGCGAGGAAAGCTCGTAACTGGAAACTGTCAGACGAGTTACGAGACAATCTGGCAGCGCTTGGGGCGATCGTGGAAGACTCGGCGCAGGGTCAGAAGCTGCGGCGCAGATAGGCAACCAGGAACTCGACAGGGCTTCGGCTCCGCGCCAGCCCACATTTCCCTTGCCTGCCCCGAACACACAGGACTAGCCTTGGGACGACCCGGGCGACTGCGGGCCGCAGATTCGCGGAGGGAGCTGCCCGTATCCACCCCTCGCGACTCCACGGCTCGCACGTTCGGGTTTTTTGGTACATCCGGGGAATAGTTCCCTACTGGGATCCAAGAAAGGGCACATGCGTCGTAAAGCTCACAACAGGCTGTGGACCTTCGTCTTCACACTGCTGCTCTGTGTGGCGAGCATGGCGTCGATGCCGAGGCAGGTCGGGGCAGAAATTACCCCGAACACTGACCCGGCGCCGCCGGCTCCACC
Organism: Candidatus Eiseniibacteriota bacterium; assembly: GCA_043749875.1. Classification (GTDB taxonomy): domain Bacteria; phylum Eisenbacteria; class RBG-16-71-46; order RBG-16-71-46; family RBG-16-71-46; genus JAIOPA01. The sequence continues at coordinate 1,459 of JAYVCN010000148.1, forward strand.
CGACCCACAGGCGGGGGACCCCGATTGGCCGGCTGGCGTGGGACGTACTCCCAAGCCCGGTCCGACGCGGGGCATGAATCAGCCCGTCGCGCGCAGTGGCACTGCCACCGCACGTGCGGATCAGTTCAGTGTGTGGATGTTGAAGGTTCGCATGGCCTTCGCGGCAGGATTCCGCGTCTTCTTCCGCTTCTGACGCTGTCGGTCTGAACGGGAGCAGGAGCGGTCCGGCCTCAAGGCCAGACCAAGGCGCAACGTGTTGACTGGAGATTCGGCGTGTTGATGGACGACCGAAGCAAGATCACATCGCTCGAGAAGCGACTGACAGGGCCACCGGCTGAGCCAGAGGCTCTGGTCGGGGACCTTGAGATCCTTGCCGACCTCTATATCCAGGCGGACAGTCATGTGCCCGCCCTGGAGACCATCGACCGCCTGCTCTCGCTTCCAGCGGCGCGCGGGCTCACCCCCGCGCGCCGTTCGGTTCTACAACTCAAAGCGGCCAGCTGCCGGCTCGCGCGCGGTGAAGCACAGGCCGCGCTCGCGCAGCTGCGCGAGGCGATGCGCGAGCTGCCGCCAGGCGTCGACGCGCTGCGCGCGCAGTTCCTGCTCGAGATCGCGTCCTCCGAGCTCGAGTTGGGACGCATCGCCGAGGCAGGGCGGACCGCGAACGCGGCGCTCGAGCTGGGTGACCGGCTCGGGGACCTGACGATCTCTGCCCTGGCGCTGCAACTGCTCGGCTATTTCGCGTACCGCGAGGGCGACCTCGTGCGCGCGCGCGACACGAACGAGCAGGCGATCGCGCTGTTCCGCCGTCTGGACCGGCCGGACAAGGTCGCTGCCATCCGCAACAACCTCGGCCTCGTCCACAAGAACCTGTGCGAGTGGGACGCCGCGATCAGTCAATTGAATGGCGCGCTCCAGGCCTGGGAGGCGCTCGGCCGCCTCGCCGACAGCGCGCGGCCGCTCATGAACCTCGGCATCGTGCACCAGAAGATGGGCGCCTGGAATCTCGCCGCGGAGTCGTATCGCCGTTGCGAGGAGGTCCTGCTCAGGATCGGCGATGACACGCACATGGCGCTCGTGAACATCGGCCTCGGCAATGTCGCGCGGCTGCAGCGGCGCTTCGTGGATGCCGAGACGCTGTTGCTGTCGGCGCTCGAACGCGCGCGCCGCCACAGCCTCGACCGCGAACAGGTGCTGGCATTGGAGTTCCTGGGCGAACTCGACTTCGATCGCGGCCGCCCCGAGCAGGCGCTCGCGCGCTACCACGAGGCGCTCGCCATGGCGGAGCGCACCGCGCCCGAGGGCGACCTCGTGGTCGAGCTCGAGCGCCGCCGCGCCGAGGCGCTGCTCGCCATCGGCCGTCTGGACGAGGCCGCGCACGCGCTCGACCGCGGCACGCGGCTGGCGCGCTTCACAGACGACCGTCTCGAGCACGCCATCGCGCACCGCGTCGCGGGCGACCTGGCACTGGCCCGCGGGCACCGGCTCGACGCGCGCGAACGCTGGGAGCAGGCCGCCACGCTGCTCACGGCCTGCCGCGAG
>JAYVCN010000149.1:0-4081 GCA_043749875.1 Candidatus Eiseniibacteriota bacterium
TCGGTGAAGCTGCTCGGTGCGACGGCGTTGGGCGGGTCCACACCGTAATCGGCGGTGGTGCCGCCGGACCGGGCGTCCTCGTATACCGTGATCGAGCCGGCGCCGTAGTTGATGATCGCGAAATTGCCGATGTTGGTGACGCTGGTGGGCGTGAAGCCCTGCATCACGTACGTATATTCATTGGTCGCGGTGTTGGTCACCAGCGGCGCGGACAGCACTGGCACCGTGCCGATGCCCACGTAACCGCTGCCCGGCTCGCCGAAGACGGCCGGGTTTGGATTCGGGAACTCGTAGTCAAAGCCGACGTAGTCGAACAGTAGCGACTGCGCGCGCGCTGCGGGAGCCACCGCCAGCACGGCACATGCCGCAAGGAGAACCGTGGTAGAGAATCTGCGCATGCCTTGCACCTCTGGAGGCGGAGAGAGTTGCTGCTGACCAGAAACGACAGATGCACGCGCGAGCGCGCGTGCAACGGAACACCGTCCGTGATGGGTTCCGGTCGAACCGGCGTGAGGACCGCGCCAGCGCAGTGGGTTGCGCGGCAGGGACGCAGGAACAGGTGAATCAGATGCGGCGCCAGCATATATTCTAGGGGCAGGTCGGCGAGACCGCCAATGAGAATCACGGTCAGCAACGAGATTCGACCCGACCGTGAGCGGGCGCAAGCAGTTGGGGGGGGTACTTCGACGTGCGGTTCAGCCCAGCGGAACGGAGTTGAGCAGCACCTTCGCCTCGGCGAGCGCCTGCTCTTTCGACAACGCCGCACCGGCGCTCACGCTGCGCCGGGTCTCGTCCTCGCCGATGGTCGCAGCGATATCCGACCGCAGGCGTTCGATTTCCACACGTTCCTGTTGCATGAGCGGCGAGCCGAGCACCGCACGTGCCGATCCCGCCGCTCCGAGCATGCGCGCCGCTTCCGCCGGCCGGCGGGTCGCGAACAACCATTCTCCGAGCACGTCGAGCAGGAGCACGGCTTCGCGAGCCAGCTCGAGGCTTTCGAGCAGCGCCATGCACTCGCGCAGGCGAGCCAGCGCGCCCGCGGGGTCGCCGACGCGAACGAGTGAGGAGGCGAGGCCTGTGAGGCACAACGCCTGCGTGCCCTGGTCGCCCATCTCGCGCAGCAACTCCAGCGCCGCCTCGAGATGGTTTCGCCCGTGCTCGGGAGTGTGCAGCGCCCACTCGATGGTGCCGAGGTTGTGGAGCGCCATGGCGACGCCGCGTTGCTCGCCGAGTCCGCGGTAGAGCGTCAAGCTCTCCTTGCCGATCCGGTGCGCCTCCTCGAATCGGGATTGCCACATGGCGGCGACGCCCAAGCCGGCGAGTGCGCGCGCCTCACCCTTGCGGTCGCCGGCCGCGCGGCAATAGGCGAGGCTCTCTTCCAGGTGCGGTCGTGCGGCGTCGTAGTCGCCCATCACCAGCGCGAACCCGCCGGCGCGCGTCAGCGCGAGCGCGCGTGCCGGCGTGGGCTGGCTCCCGCGGTCACGGGCGAGTGCATCCTCGATGGCGCGGCGTCCGAGAGCGTAGCGACCGAGAACGGACCAGAAGCGAGCCACGGACGTCGCCAGCCGGAGTCCGCGCTGCACGCCGTCGTCCGCCTGCACGCACCACGCGAGCGCCGCCAGGATGTTCTCCTCCTCCGGCAACAACTCACGAAGTGCTTGCTGCAGTCCGGGGCCCGCCATCGCCTTCTCCTCGTGCTCCGCGAGCGCCATGAACGCGTTCAGGTGCCGCTCGCGCAGGGCGGCGTGCTCGAGGTGCGTCTCGAGCTGCTCGAGCGCGAACCGCCACACGCTCTCGAGGAACCGGTAGCGCACGCTGCCGTCCTCTGCACGTTGCAGCACGACGAGCGAGCGCTCGGCGAGCCGTGTGAGCAGATCGAGCACTTCGAACTCGTCGCCGAAGTCCGAGCACACGCTGGTGGCGCGTTCCAGGGTCCAGCCGCCGGTGAACACCGCCAGCCGTCGCAGCAGATCCTGCTCCGGCGCCAGCAGGTGTTCCCAGCTCCACTGGATGACGGCCAGCACGGTCTGCTGCCGCGTCGGCGCGCCGGCGCTCGAGCGCGTGAGCAGCTTGAAGCGATCGCCGAGCCGGGCCTTGATCTGCTCAACGCCCAGCAGCCGCACGCGGGCCGCGGCGAGTTCCAGCGCGAGCGGGATGCCGTCCAGTCGCCGGCAGATCTCGGCCACGGTTGCGGCATTGGCGTCGGTGAGTTCGAATTCGGACGACGCCACGCGCGCGCGGTCGCGGAACAGGCGCACGGCCTCGCTCTGGTTTGCCGCGGCGGCGGTGCGCACGCCGGCCGCGGGCACGCCCAGCGTGGGCACGGTGAACAGCGTCTCGCCATCGACCCCGAGCGGTCCGCGGTCGGTGACCAGCAGCTTCAGCTCGGCGCAGCCGTGCAACAACTGCACCGTCAGCGCTGCGCAGTGTCGTGAATGCGTCTCGGCGTTGTCGAACAGCACCAGCGCACGGCGGGGTTTCAGCCACGCCAGCACGCCCTCGAGCAGCGTGCGGCCGGCCTCGTCGCGCACGCCGAGCACGGCGCCGAGCGCCTCGACCAGGCGTTCGGGGTCCGTGAGCGGCGCCATGTCCACGAACCACACGCCATCGGGAAACGCGTCGAGCTGCGTCTCGGCGAGCCGCAGGGCCAGTCGTGTCTTGCCCGAACCGCCGATGCCGGTGAGCGTCAGCAGCCGGGTGGCGGCCAGCGCGCGCGTGCACTCGGCCAGAGTCTCGTCGCGGCCCACGAAGCTCGTGGTCTGCGCCGGCAGGTTGTGCGGCGTGCGGACGGCCTCGCCATCGCGCAGGGCGGCGGCACGGCGGATGCCGAGCGCTTCCTCGAGTATGTAGCGCAGCGGGCGCATGTGGCGCGGCCGCGCTTGCGCGTCCTTGGTCAGGCACGCCTCGAGCAGTTCGCGCACCGCCGGCGGAGTGCGCTCGGGCAGCGCCGACATGTCCGGCGTCTCGCTCAACACCTGCGCCATGGCCACGAACGGATCGTTGGCAGGGAACGCTCGCCGGCCGCTCAGGCACTCGTACAGCACGCACCCGAACGCGAACACGTCAGTGCGCGAATCCTGCGTGCCCGCCAGCACCTGTTCCGGGCTCATGTAGCCGGGCGTCCCCGCGGTCGGCCCCGACAGCGTCGCGGACTGCCCGGGCGCCACAGCTGCTAGCGTCGGCGACTGCGGGGCCGCGGCCGCGGAGGACGGCCCGGCATGGACGAGGCCGTGCGTGCGCTTGGCGAGCCCGAAGTCCAGCACCTTCACCAGGCCGCGCGGGCCGATCATGATGTTGCCGGGCTTCAAGTCGCGATGGACGACGCCGCGCTCGTGCGCCGCCTCGAGCGCCTGCGACACCTGCACGCCGATCTGCAGCGCGGTTTCCACATCGAGCGGCGCCCTTGCCAGGCGGGCAGCGAGCGACTCGCCCTGCACCAGCTCCAGCACCAGCACCATCGTGCCGCCGGGCACTTCTTCGAGCCCGTGGATGGTGGCGATGTTCGGGTGGTTGAGTGACGCCAGTGCCAGCGCTTCGTTCCGAAACAGCGCCAGCGCATCGCGATCGGCCGTCAGCCGCGCGGGCAGCACCTTCAACGCGACCTCGCGCTCGAGCCGCGTGTCGCGCCCGAGCCACACTTCGCCCATGCCGCCGGCGCCCAACTGCCGCTGGATCTCGTAGGGCCCGAGGCGCTTCAGGGCCGGGAGCCTGGGGCTGGTGCTCACCGCGGCAGCACCGCGTGCGCGTCGGCCTCGCGCCACGCCCCCGGTGCCAGGCCGTCCAGACTCCACGGGCCCACCGCCACGCGCACGAGCCGCAGCGTCGGGTGGCCGACCGCCGCGGTCATGCGCCGCACCTGGCGGTTGCGCCCCTCGCGCAGGCCCAGCTCGATCCAACTCGTGGGGATCGCGCGCCGCACGCGGATCGGCGGCTCGCGCGGCGGCAGGCCTGGCTCTGCTATTCGCCGTGCGCGGGCCGGGCGCGCGGTGCCGTTTGCGATCGGCACGCCGCTTCGCTGCGTGGCGAGTGCGGGCTCGGAGATGTCGCCGTCCACCTGCACCCAGTAGACCTTCTCCAGCTC